>NZ_JAUBQR010000319.1:0-5070 GCF_036701385.1 Microcoleus sp. Pol12B4
TGCGCGATCGCTACCTAGCCCTAATCGACAAAATTGTCGAAATCACCCTCAAAGGTCAAATTCGCTCCAAAGAACAAGTTTATCAAATGCTGGTGCAAGACATTAGTACCGGTACGGGCGAAATCTTTGAACGCTGTTTCGGTGAACGCCTTGATGCCACCGAAAATCAACTCAGAAATGAAAAAGACGAAATCAAACAAGCAAAGGCAAATCGCACCCTCCGAGCTCTCAAAACCATCCAAGGAGAATGGGAACGCTGGCAAAAAGATAACCGCGTCGATCGCGAAATTGCATCCTCAATCCAACAAATCGTTACGGCAGAATCTAACGCCCGTCTCCTGGCATTATTGCAAGTAATCGATCCGAATAAAGAACATCCGCTGACTCTGGCTCAATTGCAGCAATTGGCAAAATCTCTGCACCAACAAATGCTGCAAACTGCCAATCCAGAAACCGAACAAGATTTGCAGCAAATCACTGCTGGTATTGCCAAAGGTTTAGAATCTTGGCAGCGTTTGGAACCGGAACTTGTGGGCTGGATTTATCAGCCGCAGCAGCTAGGATTTGCCGGTAGCCCCGAACAAAATGGGCCTTGGGCTTTTTGGGCAAAAAAAGTTAATAGTCCCTTTCCCCAGGCTCTGTTGAATACTATTGCGCTTGGTGAATCTTTAGTTCAATTTGCGGCAAAGGAATCGAATTTAGAGTTAGGAGTATTGGTGGAAGCGGCGATTATTTTGCAGTGCTTGCAGCGGGCGTTGGCGGCATGGTTTGACAAGCAAGTTTACGATTCAAAAGTGTCAACAAAAGCTTCAATTTCTACTTACATTACTTTTGCGGTAATTTGGAGTCAGCTAGCTAGTGGGTTTAATAATTCTACCAAGAGCGGCGAGCAGTTGGCAAATGCTTGTTTTCAAGTAACTTTGCAAATTTTACGGGCTTTTTCTCAGCGGGAATACTTTCCCCTTTACGGGGGAATTTTTGCTTCGTTTGATGGTAAAGCCCTGCGACATACTTTGGATTATTTAGACGAACCGTTGCGGCGAGTTGAAGGCACTCAAGCGAAAGCTCGGATTATGACGCTTTTGGGTTATTCAATGCAGGCGGCTGGGGCCTATGAGCGATCGCTCTTGCTGCACAAGCAAGCGCTGGAAATTGCCCGTACCGAAGGAGACAAAGCTTGCGAAGTTGCCAATCTCAATCACATCAGCCGTAACTATGTTGCTCAAAAAAATTATCAGGAAGCGATTAATTACAGCCAGCGGGCTTTAATTATGGCACGACAAGCGGGAGAGCGACAAGGTGAGGCCAATGCTCTGGCTAATTTGGGTTACAGTGAAGTGTTTCAAGCGCGGCAGTTGGAGGAGGTGGAACCGGAGATTTACGAGAGTGCGATCGGTTATTTGGAACAAGGTTTGTTGCTATCGGAAAAATTGGGCGATCGCCAAAGTCAAGCTTTTTGTTCCAGCAGTCTCGGTATTGCTAAAATCGCCCTGGAAAATGCTGAATCTGCGATCGAATATTTGCTCAAAGGTTGGCAAGCGGCTCAATTCTCAGGGGATTTATATTTGCAAGGTCTGAATTTGGCTTACTTGGCTCAAGCTTATTACAGAATCAACTCACTAGAAAAAGCGATATTTGCGGGTAGCTTGGGGATGTATACTTTGGAGCAAATTGGTGCGATGGAGTGGCGTCAATCGGCGGGTTTGTTGACAATTTTGCGGGGTCAAATGGGGGCGGAATCTTTTAAAGAATCTTTGGCGAAAAGTCGAGGGAATATCATTCCGGCGATCGGTGTTGACGGCTATGATTACATCCCGGAGTTGCTGGAAAAGTATCAGCAATCTATTTAACTCTTTGTGCAACAGGCGGGAAAGCCTGTTGCTGAGAGGGGTACAAAATGTAAGTTTTAACTCAGCCAATAGCTGCATTATCAATAAGTCTTTCATGGGCAGGCTCTCCTGCCCACCCCACAACCAAATTTAAGTCTTTGTGGAACAGGCTGGAAAGCCTGTTCATGTATTTTTATGCACCCCAACCTCCAAATAATTAATGCTCAACTATCACCGGTGTGCCAACTGCCACTTTCTCAAATAAAGCCTGTGCATCTTTATCAAACATTCTGACGCAGCCGTGAGAAGCCGCCCCCCCTATCGACTCTGGATTCGGAGTACCATGAAAACCAATCACATTCTTGCCATCCGTCCAAAAGCCCATCCACCTACTGCCTAATGGATTGTCTGGCCCAGCAGGAATAAGTTCTCCTGTCCAAGGATTTTGCCAAACTGGATCTTTGATCATTTGAATAACTTTAAAATTGCCTGTAGGAGTTTCCCAGCCGCCTTTTCCCACAGCAACAGGGAAACTGGTTTGCACCTTATTTTGTCGGTAAACATAGACGCGGCGTTCTCGTAATTTCAGGACTAAACGCACTTCCTCAATAGGATTTACCGCAGGCTTTGGTTCCTGGGGAATATAACGAAATGGTTCTCCCAGGGGCGGCAGTTCTGGGGTGCCGAGATTCGGCAATTGTGTCTCGGATGTGGGCCGCTGCGCTGCGATCGCACTATTACTTGAATTAGCCACCACTTCGGCAGTCGCCTGCTGCTGTAGGCAGACCGACAGCGCGGCGACACTCAAGCTCAGTACAATTAACTTGTTAAACAAAAATTTGCTCTTCACCATTGTTTTGTTCGCTAAACTCCTCACCAGCATTTCCTACAAAGTTCCTATCTAATTATCCGCCAACCGCACCCGATGAGAAAAATTTTGAGATGGCTTTTTGAGGGGAACTGCGCTGCACAGTTTTTAGTTAAAATTCCACCACTGATAGCTTCTAACTCAACACAAAGCTTAGGCAATAATACTAAAACCACAATGTTTTTATAAGCGGCTCAGTAAAGTTACGCAATAGAATGTCGTGAGAAAACCCGGTTTATGCGTAAATATTGCCAGAAAATGATTAAATTTTACCTCCGACTAATTTGATTGTTTAGCCATGACCGACTGGCGATCGAGTATTCAAACTATGGCGCTGCTGTATCCGGCAAGCACAATCTGTCTTTGGGTAGAGTCCCCCCCCAGCAACAGTTAGGTTGGTGGAAAAAAACTGCTAAGGTCCATCGAATAAACTCAATATATCACGGCAACACTCTAGAGATGCAAACCGCTGAACTTGTTGTAAATCGGGAACTTATGAAGTAAAATTTAGTCTTTCAATACTTGTTCGATAATCTTTTTTTGAGATTGTCATAAATTTCCTACTCTGGGGATTAAACTGGATTAGGTATAGAGGTTGGGACTTTCGCGCAGCGGAAGCAAACCCGACCCTGAATAGTAGTTAATGTGAGGTTTCAATGCGTCTTCAGAAGATCAAATTATTGACAGGTGCAACACTGTCGGTGCTAATTTCGGCGGTCTCAGTACATCCTGCGATGGCTAACCCTGCAACTCAAATAGCCCAAACGCAGACCACCACAACAGCAAACACTAGAACCATTATCGGTTTTGTCAAAAGTATTGTCGGCGACGTAGTAACTATTCGCGAAGAAAACGCGCCGTACAGGACTCTCAGGATTCAAAGATGCGTCCTGAGAATTATTGGCCTAGTACCGGGAATGAAAGTCAGAGCCACAGTCGCCGGATCACAGATACAAAATATCGCGGTGATCCCCGATTATAAGGTGGTAGCCACAACGGTTGCTCGTCCCGCAACCCCAGCACCGGCACCGCGTCCGGCCCCAGAACCGCCACCGCGTCCGGCTCCTCGTCCGGCCCCAGCTCCGGCTCCGATTCCGGCTCCCCGTCCAATTCCGGCTCCGGCTCCCCGTCCGGCTCCTGTGAGAGGACTTTGGTAGAGCTAGGTTATACGATTTTAGATTTTCGATTGAAGATTGGCAATGACAATCAAGCAATTTGATCCGGTGCCCTTGGATTCATTCGTGGGGTCGCTTTCTTCAATCTAAAATTTAAAATCTCAAATCTAGAATCTAAAATCCATTGACTGATAAAGCTCAAGGTTTGGATCGCAGGTCTACAGTTGTATTGTTTTTTGCAACTGGTATCAGTAAATGGAATTAAGCCACCGCGCCGGCGGTGGCTTAGCTGTTTAATAGCAGTTAGAATAATAGAATTGTCCAGCAATTGTGGAGAAATCGCTGCTATGTATTACCTGCGTTTCTTGCTGCTAATTCTGCTGTTGCCGGTGATTGCGTGCGATCGAGCTACAGATGCGATCGCCCCTGCTGTGGGCGACAGCGGCCCCGTGTCGCAAATTCCGTCCCGTACACCGCGGGCAAATGTTGGGACAAATCAAATTGTACCGACCAAACCGCTTTCGCCGCAGCCAATCCGCATTGTTGCAACTTCTTTGCCGCGGCCAGGAGCCAGCGATAGCGCCTCAAAACCTCCTCAAGTAGTACCGATTCCCGCATCGCCAGTGCTGCAAGTCCCTCCTGGCTTTGTCGTCAACGTTTTTGCTGACAATTTAGACGCTCCGCGATGGCTGGCTTTGACGCCGACAGGCGATGTTTTGGTAACAGAAACCCGGCAGAATCGGATTACGCTGTTGCGAGATGGCAACCGCGACGGGGTTGCTGAGGTTCGCAAGACTTTTGCAAGTGCCCAAAACGGGTTAAATATTCCCTTTGGCATGGCTTTTGGCGATCGCTATTTTTTCCTCGGAAATACCGATGAAGTCCGCCGATTTCCCTACACAAAAGGGCAGGAACAATTGACAGGTAGCGGTCAAAAAATTGCCGATTTACCGGGCGGCGGCTACAACCAACACTGGACGCGAAATGTTGTCGTTTCCCCCGACAATAGCAAGCTTTTCGTCTCAGTTGGATCGCAGTCTAATGCCGATGTCGAACCGCTGCCGAGGGCGTCTGTTCAAGTGATGAATTTGGACGGCAAGAACCAGCAAATTTTTGCTTCCGGTTTGCGAAATCCGGTAGGATTGGATTTTCACCCAAAAACCAATCAACTCTACACAACAGTCAACGAACGCGACGGTTTGGGAGATGATTTGGTGCCGGATTACTTGACAAGAATTCGTCAAGGCGAGTTTTACGG
>NZ_JAUBQR010000320.1:0-5069 GCF_036701385.1 Microcoleus sp. Pol12B4
TCAAATTTACTGCAAAAATTGACCAATGAACTCAGAAAAACCCGGAATTGGCGATCGGCTAAAGTCTATTTTCAGTAGGACCATCTTTATCATTCTCGTACTAGCAGTAGGCTTTTTAAGCGTTAATTTTATTTCCGCTCTCTATGCAAAACTTTCTTAAAATTAGGGCTTACGCAGGGGTTCATAAACCTGGTTTTTTTACAAAAATACTTCGTCGCAGCCAGCAGAATCGGTAAAAAAACCGCTTTATTTGGTATTTATGCCTCCAGAACTAATTTTGTTATAACCCTTTGATATATTGCTTCAGTACAGGTTGCAAAGTGTAAAGGGTTTCCTGTTTTTATCTCAAGCAGCGCCGCGATAGAGATTGCAATGCGTTTAGCAAATATGATGATGATATTTGTCCGTTTTGTAGCAACTTGGCGAAGTTTACTGGCGGGTTTTCTGTCGTCAACAATGACATGACTTGTTTTTCGAGTTCCGAAGTGCGATCGTACTGCTATTGTAAAACATCTTTCAAATCTTTGGGTAACAATATGGTATCATCTATTAATACCTCAGTCGCACCAATTCCCAACTCTTGAATCAAAGTCGCCACGCTTTTTAACCATAACGGATTGCCTTGGTAGCGGTGAATAACCGCTTCGTAGTTATCAATTTATGTTAATTCTTTATCTTGGAGAATTTCGGCGTTGTTGATTCACGGTATGAATCAACTTTTCTCAGAGGTTACAAAACTCACCCGACTTGGCTTATAGCAATTGGGCAATCTGAATTCCTAGCTGTATTCAGCAACGCCAAAATCCCATCTCTTTTTCTCATCACAATCTTATCCATAGCCACCCTTCCACTGCGACGATTGTACCGAGAGGAATCGCCCATCACACATCAAAAACCATCGCCCCTCGTACCAAATACAAAACACTGCGATGATTGTACTGGTACCGATCGCCCGATCACAACTCATAGCGATCGCCGTTACAATCAAAGCACCAATCCTCCACCAGATGCCGCGAGGACCATCAAAGAACTCCTCATCCAAGAAATCGATAGCACCCCTGACGAGCTGCTTGCGGATCTTCTGAGTTTGGTACGATCGCTAAAATCCACTCTAAACCCCCAACTTAATACCTACGAACAACTGCTAAAGCGTATCGACTACCTCGAAGCTATCATCGGCATCCGCAAAGGACTCGAAAGCTTCGATCGAGGTGAAGGTATTCCAGCCGAGAGAGCCATGACAGCGCTACAGCAGCAGTTCAACATTCCTCCTAGTCTATGAGTTATCAACTCCTAATCCAACCACCCGCCTTTCAAGAAATTGAAAATGCCTACCGTTAGATGTGCGATTATCTGAGTGCTGATGCCGCAAATCAGTGGTACTAGGACCTGCAAGACGCGATTGCATCCCTGGAACAGTTTCCTTACCGTTGCTCAGTTGCACCCGAAGCTGCCATCATTGGTAGGGAAATTCGACAACTGTGGGTTGGTAAAGGAAGAACCTATCGAATTCTGTTTGTGGTGGAGGGCGATTCCGTCGCAATAATACACGTTCGTCACCGCCGTCAAGCCCCTCTAGGTACTGAGCCTCCAGAGTAATCGCATCAAATAGTTAATAAAAGAGCGCTCGCCCGTCACACCAAATACCAAACACTGGGATGATTGTACCGAGATAGATCGCCCTTCACACCAAATACCAAGTCGATGTCTGCGGTACAATCAAGGTAAAACTTATGATTAATCTTTCAAAGATTAACACAATCAACTGACTGCTGACTCACTAATGCAAAAACTTGCGCACTTGATATTCGCGACTTTCGGCGATCACAATTTGCAAATCGCCCATTTTCCCATCCAACTCATCTATTGTGCTTTGCGGAACCGATTTCCACTTCTCCCTAGTTTCCCAGCGAATCAACATCACCACCTCATTTTCCACCGGATCTACCCAAATTTCTTTGCCTAAAAAACCGTCCCAACTTTTTAGCCCCTCCGTCCAAACTTCCTGATCTCGCTGAATAAACTGCTCCCACTTTTCTTGAGGTACTTTAAATTTCAGCCACTCAATTACCATCTTATTTCCTATTTGTAAATAGCTAATTAATCGTTGCAGATCGCAATTTTAATTATCAACTCTGTTCCCTCTCCCGGACGCGAAACACAGTGCAACTCACCGCCGTGTTTTTCTACTACTAAGTGCTGGGATATTGCTAGACCCAAACCTGTGCTCGTGTCTGGACATTTAGTGGTAAACAAAGGGTCAAAGATGCAGTCGAGGACTTCTTCAGTCATGCCAGGGCCATTGTCACTAATGGCTATCGCAACTTCGTTTTCCCCTACCACAAAAGTCCGAATCCGAATTTCAGGATTGAATACTTTAGCTCTCGCTCGGCCTGCAGACAACAGAGACTGACTTTGCATTTTACCATACTTTTCGGCATTTCTCCCCCCTTCTTCCAAAGCGTCGATCGCATTTGTCAACAAGTGCATGAACACTTGGTTTAAGTGTCCCGCATAGCAGTGAATTTGCGGCAAATCTCCGTACTCTTTAACTAGAGAAATCCCCGGCCGTCCCCCTTTAGCTTGCAGGCGATTTTGCAAGATCAGCAAAGTGCTGTCCAAACCTTCATGGATATCAGCAGGCTTCATTTGCGCTTCGTCGGTACGCGAGAACAAGCGGAGCGATCGCACGACATCGCGAATCCTTTCCGAACCGACTTTCATTGAATTTAGCAGTTTTGGCAAGTCTTTTTTGATGAAGTCTAAGTCTAATTCTTCCATCAAGTCTTGAATTTCCGGCACGGGATGGGGATAATACTTTTGGTAAACGTCGATCGCTCGCAGCAGTTCTTGAATGTAGCCAGTGGCGTGGCTGACATTGCCGGAAATAAAACTAACTGGATTATTAATTTCGTGCGCTATTCCTGCTACCAACTGCCCCAGGGACGACATTTTTTCTGTTTGAATCAGTTGAGTTTGAGTTCGCTGCAAAATTAACAGCGTCTGCTCTAATTTAGCCGCTTGTTGTCGCAGGCGTTCTTCTGATTCTTGCAAGGCTAAAAGAGACTGTTTGCTTTCTGTAATATCCAATCCAACAAATACTGCCGCCGTACTGTTATGGTATTTTTGAGCGACAATTAGATAAGTTTTATTTTCTCCTCTGATGATCGCTGTTACTTCTTGAGATGTCTTCTTTTTATGGTTAGCAAAGAAATCGTATACTAAATCGTTAAATTTGGGACTTGTATCTAAAAAACCTACTTTTTGACCGATAAATAGTTCGGCAGGCATTTTGTAAGCGCTCGCTAAATGTCGGTTTACTCCCAAGTAGCGCAAATCTGAACTTACCCACGAAACTAATCCCGGCACGGCATCCAAAACGGCTTGAAGTTGCTCTTTCGCCTCTAAAAGCGCTGATTCTGCTACTCGGCGAGCCGAAATGTCGCGGGCGATCGCGCAGCGGTATTCGCAGCCGCCGTATTCTATATAATTGACTTTAACTTCAACGGGAAAACTGGGGCCGTCTTTGGTTTTGTAACTGGTTTCAAAAGTGAGGTTGGTTTGCTGCTTCAGTTGAGCCCAGTGTTCTCGCCAATCCGATGCTGGCAACTGCGAATCGATGTCGCTAACCCTCATGTTTAGCAGTTCCGATTCCGAGTAGCCGAAAAGATGGCAAGCGGCTTTGTTCGCGTAGCAAATTTGACCGTCGGACGTAGTAAAAAAGATTGTATCAGCAGCATTTTCGAGGGCAATTTGAGTTAGTTGCGGTATAGTTTCTAACTGCTTGCTCTTGAGTTCGGACTGAAATTTATTAAAGCAATTAGTTTGAGCGGGAGCCTCAGCTATCTTAGATGCAAACAAAATCAAACCGCCGATCGCACCGTTGCTATTTGTCCAAGGCTGAAATACCCATTTTACCGACTCGCTGACAGAGCCGCTTGCGATTTTTCCTGATACAGATGCGATCGATCGCCCTGCCACAAACTCGCTGTATTGCAAAACTCCCCTCAAACAAGCCTGGGCATTTTGCTCCCAATATTCCGGGAGATTCGGGAACAGTTCCCAATGAGATCGGCCGATGGCCTCGCCGTCGCCCAACCCGCAATCTGTTTCCCAGCGACGAGAAACCGACAGATAGCGCATTTCACAATCTACCATTGCCACGGCTTCGGCGGAGCGCTCCACAAACCGCCGAAATCGGTCTTTACTCTCGGACACGGCTGCCTCTGCGGGTTGTTGGGCGATCGGGACAGTCCCGTCAACGTACCTTCCCAGTCCCTGACTTTTTTGCTGAACTGGCTTAGTGTGCACGGTTTGGGATTTCCTCCATAGATGTCAAGTCTGAAAAATTCTGTTTGAGACCAAAAATGCTGTTTTCCCCTGATGTGCTCTCTCGGTCGATATCCTTAGAGGGTCTCACCCATCATTGATATCATTTTTGAGGGGGATATGTCTATAGGCATTGCTATCAACTTAAGACCAAAGCTAGTGCCCGCTTGCTGTTTGACCATTAGGCATAGATCGCGCCGGCGCCCCCGAATAGTCGGAGGAGACTGGAGCGATCTCTTGCCTGCCCCGACTGTGCGGGGGCGCAAGAGGGCAGCGACACTAGGCTAAAAACGAGAGAGACAAAGGGTTTTAGGCGATTGTTGACACCCATGGTCTATAGGTACTCAAGAAAGTTTCCCCCAAACTTTGATATTCAGAAGATTTCCTGGTGATTGTTCGGTATTTTATACAAGTTCCCAAAAGAATGCAACTGTAGGCCCGCGCTCCAAATCATGAGCTTCCTCAGTCATTGCCAATTCTTTAGTTGAAAATCCCACATCGAACATGGTATGAGATCGTGTAGCCAGTGCGATCGCCAGATAGCTTAAGAATGCAAGAGAGCGCTCAAACAAATTTGTGCGTAAATTCACTGGTAAAATCCACTCTCCCTTTGCGTAACATTGCAGGATCTAATCTTTCAGTGGTGTTGCAAGTCATCAAAATTACGAGTTTTTGCTGAAATTGAATGCCGTGTTCGTCGATGACGCTTTGATACAAAGTTCCATCCAGCAAACTCAAAA
>NZ_JAUBQR010000451.1:0-1298 GCF_036701385.1 Microcoleus sp. Pol12B4
TACTCCTTGCTGTCGCGGCAAGTAGAAAAACAAGGAATTGTGAGTGCAGCCCGCGAATTGGGAGTCACAATTTTAGCTTACAGCCCCTTAGCCCAAGGATTGCTTACCGGCAAATACACAGCCCAAGAACCACCCACAGGAACCCGCAAAATGGACTCCCGCTTCAGTAAAAGCGGCCTCGAAAAAATCGAATTAGTCATGTCAACCCTGCGGAAAATGGGCAGAAAGCGCGATCGCACGCCCGCCCAAGTTGCCCTAAACTGGTTGATATGCCAAAACGGAGTCATCCCCATTCCCGGCGCCAAAACCGCCAAACAAGCCCAAGAAAACGCAGGCGCATTAGGCTGGAATTTGAGCGAAGATGAAGTTAACCAACTAGAATTAATGACTCGTCCCTGGCGAGAATAAATTTGTTAATTGTTGACTGTTGACTGTTCGCTGTTCACCGTAGGTTGGGTTTTACTTCAGTCTACCCAACCTACAGTCCACTTTCTTCTCCCTTCTTCCTTCTATTATGAAAATTTTAACTGACTGGGGCTTCACGCGCGAAGGCTGGCGCAATAACAGCCGCGGCGAATATTTAGTCCTGCTTCAAGGAGGATTGCTCACAGGATTTGTAATCTTACCAGTTTATCAACTACCTGGATTCAAAATTCAATCAACTCAATTACTTGATATTACCTGGATTCTAGCAAGTATTCTCGGCTTAAGCGGATTAATTTTCATCATCAAAGCATTGATAGACTTAGGAAAAAATCTCACACCTTTACCGTATCCCCGAGAAAACGGAGAATTAGTCCAAACAGGCATTTACGGAATAGTGCGGCATCCCTTATACAGCGGCTTAATTTTAGCAGCCCTCGGCTGGACACTTTTTCAAATGAGCATATCCCACTTAATAGCCAGCGCAATATTAATAATATTTTTCGACATCAAAGCCAACCGAGAAGAAGCCTGGTTAACCAAAAAATATCCAGCCTATTCAGAATACAGCCAGCGAGTCAAAAAACTAATTCCCGGAATCTATTAACACATCCCCTCTGCATCTGCGTTAATCCGCGTTAATCTGCTTCAATCTGCGGTTAAAAAATGAAATATAACAAAAAAATACAAATTCTACTGCTAGCATTAACACTATTTTTATGCTTATCACAGCAATTAACAGCGTGCAGCTTTCTCACAAAACCCTTTCAACTTCCCGCCTCAGCCAAACAAGAACCATGGCCAATTCAAACAGGCCTCCGAACAGCCATCCTCCGCGACAATATACCAACAGTCAACCGCGTAGTTTTAGTACC
>NZ_JAUBQR010000321.1:0-5043 GCF_036701385.1 Microcoleus sp. Pol12B4
AATTTCAGCGTGAGCTGGACCTTTATATAGCATCCAGCCGATGTGACTCCACCAAAAACCCTTTTGGGCATTGTGAGGGTCGAGCGCATTTTGGTCAGAGTTGGTGTGGTGCAATCGGTGCAGCCCAACCCAATCAATTATTCCTCCTTGACAGGCAAGGGCTCCGCAAAATGCTAGAAAGTATTCTACGAATTTTGGTGTCTGAAAGCTGCGGTGGGTGAGCATACGATGCCATCCGAGAGTTATTCCCAAACCGCCGGTTATCCAGTGCATAAATACTGTTAAACCAACTGCTGTCCAATTGAAGTTACTGGGTAGCAGGGCGAACAAAGCGCCGATATGAAGTCCTGCTAAACTAATAACGTGCTTCCAATTGTAGTGGAGTTTTTCTTGCGTTGCTATTGTCATTCTTTTTTTGATTTCTGATGAGATGCCGACCGGGATTCACGCATAATAGTTTGGATTGAGCAGTGAACTTTTTTTGCTGCACACTTGCCCAAACTAATAAAGAATCAATGATAGATTTGGGATTAGGATTGAAAAAGATTTACGGTTGTATTTTGAAAATAAAAAATTTGGTGACCAAACAAATTTTTTTGTTCCCAATTATATTATAACTGATTCTGGTTTTGGTTGGGTCGATCGCACCAGAGGATGCGAGGTTACTTCAACCCAACCTGTATCCGATCGCAAAAAACAGGATTAGGCATTGGTCACTAGCCATTAGTCCAGAACTGATGACCGACAACCAATGACTAATTGCCGATCGCTATTTTTCTGCTAATTTCACTTTGGTTGCCAAACCCAGCGATTGCAGCAGTTGAATTGTCATCCAGGTGAAGTCGATTTCCCACCATTGAAGACCGTGGCGAGCCGAGTATTGAAAAGCGTGGTGGTTGTTGTGCCAGCCTTCGCCGTAGGTGAGCAAAGCCACCCACCAGCAGTTGGTCGATCGATCGCCCGACTCGTAGGTGCGGTAGCCGAATTTGTGGGTAGCGCTGTTAACCAGCCAAGTGCAGTGGAACACCACCACGATCCGCATAAACACGCCCCAAACCACGAAAGACCAGCCGCCTAATAAATAAAGCAACACACCGAAGACAACTTGGATGGGGATAAAATATGCTTGGAGAAACTTGTATACTGGGTCGTCGCCGATGTCTTTAGTAAAGCGGGGGATTTCAACTCTGATCGGGAGATCCGAGAGCATCCAGCCCATGTGGCTCCACCAGAAGCCTTGATTGGAATCGTGCGGATCTGTTTCGGTGTCGGAATGTATGTGGTGTAACCGGTGCATTCCTACCCAGTCGATCGGGCCACCTTCACAGGAAAGGGTACCGCAAATAACTAGAAAATACTCTAGCCATTTCGGTGTTTGAAAACTGCGGTGCGTGACGAGGCGGTGAAATCCGAGAGTAATTCCTAAACCACCTGTTACCCAATGCAGGAATACTGCTAGCCCGACCGCAGACCAGCTAAAATTACCCGGCAGCAAAGCAAATAAAGCACCGATGTGCAGAAAGGCCATAAAGCCTACGACAGGCCAATCAGGAGAAGTTTTTTTGGAAGTTGCAATCGTCATGAATATATTATGTTTACAAACTAGGGGCCGCATCTACGCCATAATGAACAGCGCGCACGCAAAGGGTGAGCGAGGTATAGATGAATAGCGTTTCACGGCTACAGGAAGCAGAACAGGCACTCTTTCAGATTTTTTCTGGTATTGACACTACAGTCAAGCAAAATCTTCAACGAGTCTTAAAAGCTTTTCGCAGCCACCGGGTTGGAGTCCACCATTTTGCAGGGGTTACGGGTTACGGCCACGATGATTTGGGTCGGGAGACTTTGGACGGGGTGTTTGCCGAAGTGGTAGGGGCCCAGGCCGCGGCTGTCCGGGTACAGTTTGTTTCGGGTACTCACGCGATCGCCTGTGCTCTTTTTGGCATCCTGCGTCCTGGTGACGAAATGTTGGCAGTGGCTGGTTCTCCCTACGATACTTTAGAAGAAGTGATCGGCTTGCGGGGGCAAGGTCAAGGTTCACTTGTTGAGTTTGGCATTAGTTACCGTGAGTTGCCTCTAACTCGCGAAGGAAGTTTGGATTGGCACGCATTGAGCTCTACTATTTCAGCAAAGACTCGCCTGGTTTTTATCCAGCGCTCTTGCGGCTATTCTTGGCGGTCGAGTTTGTCTATTTCTGAGATTGAAAAAATCGTCGCCATAGTCAAACATCAGAATCCTAACACAATTTGCTTTGTTGATAATTGTTACGGGGAGTTTGTGGATGATTGCGAACCTACTGCTGTGGGTGCCGATCTGATGGCTGGTTCTTTAATCAAAAATCCGGGGGGTACGATCGTCCCTGCAGGCGGTTATGTGGCAGGGAGGGCTGATTTAGTAGAGGCGGCAACTTGTCGCTTGACGGCGCCGGGAATTGGCAGCAGCGGCGGCGCAACTTTTGATTTGAATCGGTTGCTGTTTCAGGGTTTGTTTATGGCTCCCGGTTGTGTGGGGGAGGCGATGAAGGGAAATCATTTGACGGCTTATGTTTTTTATAAGTTGGGTTATCGAGTGAATCCTATGCCTTTGGCTAGAAGACGAGATGTGATTCAGGCGATCGAATTCGGTTCTGCTGATAAGTTAATTGCTTTTTGTAGGGCTGTTCAGCAAAATTCCCCCGTCGGTTCCTATTTAGATCCGGTGCCTGCTCCGATGCACGGGTACGAGAGTCAGTTAGTGATGGCTGGGGGTACTTTTATTGATGGGAGTACATCGGAGTTTTCGGCTGACGGGCCTCTGCGGGAGCCTTACGTGGCTTTTTGCCAGGGGGGGACTCATTGGACTCATGTATCGATCGCTCTTGAGGATGCGATCGAGGCTGTGGGCCCAGCTAATAAGTAAGTTGTAGGGGCGGTGCGGTACGGGGGCTCGCTGGGTTTGCATGGTGATTTTGGGGGATTTTTTGACCACGAATTTCTTGATGGTACCCGCCACGTGATTTATCCGTGGAATCAATCGAAAATCAAAAATCGAAAATCCTCAAGCCCCCGCATTTATCCGTGGGGTCAATCTAAAATCTAAAATCTAAAATCTAAAATCGATTGACCGCAGATGCAGGCAGATTGACGCTGATGAACGCAGATTAGAAGATGTATCCGGGATCGGCTGCTGGGAGTTGGCTCGCCGGCGCGATCGCGCCGGAACCGGTACACAGGATCAAAGTTAAAATTAATATCGCTGTATTTGCGAGTTTACTCGGCATTTTTGAGTGCTTGAATATCGCCTTGCATAATTATGCTGACATTGCGCGAAATCTTGTCTATTCCCCACTCCCACCACCTAATTTCTAATAGTTGTGCTACTTCAGCATCGCTAAAACGCTGTTTGATTGGATGGGCTGGATTTCCACCGGCAACGGTATAAGCGGGAATGTCTTTTACTACAACGGATTTGGCGGCAATGACGGCACCGTCGCCGATTTTGACTCCGGGCATAATCAGGGATTCATAGCCGATCCAAACATCATTGCCAATGACGGTATCGCCTTTACTTGCCAGTTCCATTAATAAATTCATCGCTGTTTCCCAACCATTTCCAAAAACAGGAAAAGGATAAGTTGAAATCCCGTCTATTTTGTGATTTGCACCGTTCATAATGAATTTGACGTTGGTGGCGATCGCACAAAATTTGCCAATAATTAATCTATCGTTTCCGTAATTATAAAGTACATTTCTTTCAAAGTTTTCTGGATCTATTGGATCGTCGTAATATGAGTAATCGCCGACGATAATGTTGGGGGATTTAATAAAGTTTTTGATGAAGCATACGCGCCGTTGGTCGGCCATCGGATAGGGTCGGTTTGGATCGGGCCCAATTTCTGTCATAAGTTTCAATCCTTATTCGTTAAGCTGCTGGATGAATGTACTGTTAATTCGAGTTAGGTTTCTTCTGCTTCAGTAACATAGACTAATAGAGTTTGTCAAGGGGTGGTAGAGAAAATTTTGGCTGATCGCCCTGCAAGAAATGAGACAAAATGGTAAAAGCCAACATCCATCCGCGTTCCGAAGCGGTTAAAAATCCCAAATTAATATTAAACAAGCGATCGCAGTGAGATAATTTATGAGAGTACGAACCTACGAAATCGGTGATACCCAACAAATTGTAAAACTGTTTTACGACACGGTACACGAAGTAAACATCCGCGATTACACAAAAGCACAAGTAGATGCTTGGGCTCCAGCCGATATCGATATTGAAAGTTGGACTAAGAGTTTAAGCAGTAAATTTACTTTCGTAGCAGAAGAGGGTGATAAAATTGCAGGTTTTGGGGAATTAGAAGCAAGCGGCCATATCGATCGCTTTTACTGTCATCAAAATTTTCAAAGACAAGGAGTTGGCAGCCTAATTTTAAAACAAATTGAGTCAAAAGCCAAAGAGTTAGGAATTAATAAGTTATTTACCGAAGCCAGCATTACAGCTCGACTTTTTTTTGAAAGCCAGGGATTTATTGTGATTAGAAAACAAGAAGTAGAACGGAGAGGACAAAAATTCATCAACTTTGCGATGGAAAAAAATATATAAACAACGATTTGTGTAAAATTAGATTGAAGAGTTTTACGGAGGAGTTGCGATGGTGACGGAAGCTACAAATGTGGTGGGCGGAAAGTTAGAGACTTGCTGCACTTCGCCAATGACAGGATATTATCGGGACGGCAAATGCAATACAGGTGGTGGCGACTTTGGGGCTCACACTGTTTGTGCTCAACTGACAGAAGAGTTTTTGCAATTTACTAAATCGAACGGAAATGATTTGAGCACTCCGGTTCCCGAATTTAACTTTCCCGGTTTGAAGCCTGGGGATTGCTGGTGTTTGTGTGCGCCTAGGTGGAAGGAAGCAATGGATGCAGGAGTTGCGCCGCCTGTGGTTTTGGCCGCGACTCACGCCTTGACTTTGGAATACGTTTCTTTGGATGAATTGAAGCAGCACGCTGCTGATTTGTAGGAGGATGTTGGTGTGCGATCGCTTTTAGTCAATAAGGGCGATCG
>NZ_JAUBQR010000452.1:0-1296 GCF_036701385.1 Microcoleus sp. Pol12B4
CGTTTAAAAGCTTTGAAAAAGCGGTCTGGCTGGGATTGCCCCAAACGCTGCGATCGCACTTTTTCTCCCAACACCAACTCTCCGGCATTTTTCACAAATACTAAAGTCGGAACTACAGATATTTCTCGCACCTCTCCGCTCGAGTTATTCGTTTTAAAAATGCGGGACATCTCGCCCAATCTCAAAGTTTCTGGTGTTTTCGTATCCGGGTTAAGAATGCAGACAACCGTATTGCTGGTGCCGAAGTCAATGGCAACTGTAGTCATGTTGATTTAAAATTTAAAATTTAATTTTTCATTCCCGCTGGAAGGGTGCGACTAACTTTAGCAGGAGTAAGAATTCGCTCTCCCTCTCGATAGCCGACAAACCGAATATAAACTAATTCTCCTTCTCTTATATCCTCAACATCCGGCTGGTGCAACTGCGGATTGTAAGCAGTTTGTTCCCACGCAGAACCAATCATTTCAAAATCCCAACTTGACAAGAGATTTTCTAAGGGAGTAAACAAAGCTGAGAGATTTTTGGCGGGCATATCCGGCTTGGCTTCTGCCATTTTGCGGGCGGCAGGATAGTTGGTTAACAAAGTTTGCAACTGTTCAAAGGTAGCGCGGCGAAAATCGGCAGTTAGTTGAGCTTTTTGCTGCTGCAATTCTTCCCGCAGCCGGAAACACTGCTGCCTCAATTCTTCTATTTCGCTGGGATCAGTTGTGATTGTAGCGGATATTGGCAGTGCGAGCAAAGTACGATCGAACTCTTGGAAATTCAAATTCAGCACTGTTGCCAGTCGCCTCAGTTGGTCTAGCGTGAGTTTTCCCACGTCTCCCTGCCGCACTAAACGTACCCCGTAGCGACTTAAGCCTGCTTTTTCGCCTAAGTCTTGCCAATCGAGAATGTCTAGCTGATTCATGCGTTCCCGCAGAATTGTATCGTACTTAAACTCGATCGCATCTCCCGCCTCAGATGCAGCATAAACGTAGACTAAAATTAGAAAAATGCCCCCGATAGCTAGCGCGAAGCTGAAGGCAGGCACTGTTGTTACATCAACTGTTGCACCGAGAAGATAGAACATTGTTAACTCTTCTAAACTTGTTTTAAAGTCTGCGTTTGTTCAACGCTCAAGTTTTCTTCGCCTTGGTAGTATTCTGGCAGCAAGTCTTGAGATTCTACTTTTCCGAGGGCTTTTTCAATTCCGGCGGTGGTTTCGGTGCAACTCGAACCGGTGGCGTTGAGGACGGTTTCGGTAATTTTGCCGTCTTTGCCGATGCGGTATTCTATTTGGCGGTATTCTGCCATAAT
>NZ_JAUBQR010000453.1:0-1293 GCF_036701385.1 Microcoleus sp. Pol12B4
TATTTAGGTAAATCAAGTGCGTAATTCATAGGTGCGAGCGATGGCGAAAGGGTTTACTTCGACTTTAACTTCCCAACAAAAAACAATAGGTGTATCGAATCCGACAGACTTATTGAACATTAGTTTTTTAAACCATTTTGAGAACTTGACCGATCCAAGAATAGAAAGAAGTAAAGAGCATTTACTAATAGATATTGTAGCCATTGCCATTCTAGCTGTCATCAGCGGTGCGGATGGATGGGTATCAATAGAACTCTAGGGAAAAGCTAAATATGAATGGCTAAAAGGTTTTCTAGAACTACCGAATGGAATTCCTTCTCATGATACATTTAGTCGAGTATTTGCTCGAATTAAACCGAAGCAGTTTCAAGAGTGTTTTTTGAGTTGGGTAAATTCAATTACCCAAAAATTGGAGCTAGAAGTCATAGCCATTGATGGCAAAACAATGAAACAATCTTATGACCGGAATCAAAGCCAAAAACCGTTACATATAGTCAGTGCATGGTCGGCGTCCCATCAATTAGTTTTAGGGCAAAAAAAAGTCACTAATAAATCCAACGAAGTAACAGCGATTCCGGCTTTGTTAGAGCTGCTAGAAATT
Source organism: Microcoleus sp. Pol12B4 (assembly GCF_036701385.1). NCBI lineage: Bacteria > Bacillati > Cyanobacteriota > Cyanophyceae > Oscillatoriales > Microcoleaceae > Microcoleus > Microcoleus sp. Pol12B4. The sequence goes on from NZ_JAUBQR010000453.1 coordinate 602, forward strand.
GAAAAAAGCATAATAACCATCGATGCTTTGGGATGTCAGAAAGAAATAGCAGCGCTCATAATTAAGAAGAAAGGAGATTATATTTTAGCGCTAAAGGGAAATCAAAAACTTCTTCATAAAGACGTAAAAAACTGGTTTGAATTAGCTCTAAAAGAAGAGTTAGCTGGCAGAGAGCATAGCTATTATCAACAAATAGAAGGAGGGCATCATCGAGTTGAAAAAAGACAAATTTGGACGGTGGCAGTCTCGGAGTTGCCACCTCTTCATAATCAATCATTATGGACTGGATTAAAAACGGTTGTGATGGTCGTAAGTGAAAGACGTTTGTGGAATAAAACTACCACAGAAGTTCGGTTTTATTTAAGTAGTTTAGCCAGTAATGCCGAGAAGATTTCTCAAGCAATTCGCAGTCATTGGGGTATTGAAAATAGCTTACATTGGACATTGGATGTTACTTTTTGTGAAGACAAGAGTCGCATTCGTAAAGATCATTCTCCTGAAAATTTTGCTCTTTTACGTCGTTTAGCTGTCAGTTTACTGAAACAGGAAAAAGGATTTAAAGGAAGTTTAAAAATGAAGCGGTATCTGGCGGGAATGGATAATAATTATTTAGTTAAAATTTTATACTCGGCCAGCTAACGCTCGAAAACTCAAACGGATTCCCGATCTAAATTGATTCAGCTTTAAGAATT
>NZ_JAUBQR010000010.1:0-3554 GCF_036701385.1 Microcoleus sp. Pol12B4
TCATGCTTAGCTTTTCCCTCGATCTAAACAGAGTAATTCGCTGCGGATAAATTTTCGGTCGATAGCTGAGAGTTGCTTGACTATTAGCCTGAAATACAGTAAACATTGAGGGAATTGCCAGCTCGCGCCAGCTCCGTTCTTTTGACTCCTGAGATAGGATGCTAACCATAACTGCCTGTTTCCAATTCCAGCGATGCAAAAAATTAGCGGTCAAATTAAGCATCTTATTTAATTTCGGAAATTTGGCAGCAATAGCGCCACTTTGAACATTTTCCGCAGCAGCCACCAAGCGAAAATAATCTACTACAAAAGGCCAGATAGAGCGCGAAACAGTAGTCAGAATAAACTTGCAACCGTCCCAAAAAGAAGGTTTGTTAGCAGAAACCGGCGCTAAAGTATCCAACACAGCAAGTAAAGCCACTTCATCCCCCGCTGCGAGAAACTGTTGAGCCATCTCAAAAGCAACCAAACCTCCAAAAGACCAGCCTCCTAAAAAATAAGGCCCTTTTGGTTGAACCGTACGCAAGGCTGCGATGTAGTCAGCCGCCATGTCTTCAATGCTAGTTAACGGAGAACTTTCGCCGTCAATACCCTTTGGTTGCAGCCCGTAAAACGGTTGATTTTCTCCTAGCTGAAATGCTAAATCGCAATAAGGAAATACGACGCCAAAGATGGGATGGACGCAGAAGAACGGGGGATTTGTACCGCGAGGCTTAATTGCAACTAAAGGCGACCATTCCAGAGAATTTGTTTCTGAAGATAGCGAATCTGCTAAAGCTTCAATTGTCGGATTTAAAAAAAGAGCAGACAGCGGCAACTCGCGATCAAATTGCTGGTTAATCTCATTGATGAGGCGGATTGCCAGCAGGGAATCTCCACCCAAATCGAAGAAGTTATCGCCAATGCCAACGCACTCTGCGTTGAGGATTGTGGCCCAAATTTTGGCGAGGGTTGACTCGGTTGGTGTGCGAGGTGCAAGGCAGCTTTTATCTATTGGATTGCTAGTTAGATTCCTCGGTGCAGGTAGGCGCAGGCGGTCAATTTTGCCATTGGGAGTTAGGGGCAGAAAATCCAGCGCCACAAAAGCACTGGGAATCATGTAATTGGGCAGTTGTTGTTTGAGGAAATTGCGTAATTCCCCGGGATTAAGCGTCTGATTGTGATTGGGGACGACATAAGCAACTAGGCGTTTGTTGCCACACACATCATCCACAGCAACCGCCGCTGTTTCTTTGACTGCTGGATGCTGAACCAGCAGCGCTTCAATTTCTCCCAATTCTATTCGATAACCGCGAATTTTTACCTGTTCGTCTGTGCGGCCTAAAAACTCAATATTGCCGTCGGGAAAATAGCGAGCTAAGTCACCAGTTTTATAAATTCGTTCTCCTGCTTTCTGGCTAAACGGATTAGCAATAAATCGCTGGGCGGTTAATTCGGGGCGGTTCAGGTAGCCTCGGGCCAATCCGCTGCCGCCGATGTACAATTCACCGGGAATTCCAACGGGTAGAGGCTGTAAATTTTCATCTAAAATATAGAGTTGAGTGTTAGCTATTGGGCGGCCGATTGGCGGTTTTTTGCGCTCGCCAATTTCGGCCAAACTTGACCAGACTGTCGCTTCTGTAGGGCCGTAAGCGTTAAAAAATCTGCGCCGGAAAGCCCAGCGTTTAACAATCTCCGGGGAACAGGATTCGCCAGCACAGATGATTGTTTGCAGTGCGGGAAGTTCGGCGTTTGGAAGGACAGCTAGCAGCGAGGGCGGGAGGGTAGAGTGGGTAATAGCATTGTCCTGCAAAAATTGGATTAATGTTTGTCCTGGCAACAAAGATTCTTTCTTGGCACAGAAAAGTGTTGCTCCGGTTCCCAAGGCCATGACAATCTCAAAGATTGAGGCATCAAAACTCAGGGATGCGAATTGCAAAATGCGGTGATTTGAGTTTAAGTTAAAAACTTCAAGTTGAGCTAGGACTAAGTTGTAGAGTCCCCGATGTTCGATTAAAACGCCTTTGGGTTTTCCGGTTGAACCAGATGTGTAAATGACGTAGGCTAGGTTTTCTGGTAGGATATTTGTAGTTGGGTTTTCTGGGCTTTGTCGGGCGATAATTTCTCTGTCGGAGTCCAAACACACTACTGAAAAAACTCCGTAATTTTCCGGCTGCGTCAAGTTTTTTGCTAAGTGCTGCTGAGTTACCAAAATCGACACCTGAGCATCTTTTAACATGAAGTTAAGGCGCTCTTGAGGATAAGTTGGATCTAAAGGCAGGTAGGCTGCGCCTGCTTTGATAATGCTTAGCAATCCGACGATCGCATCTAAGGAACGTTCTACACAAAGGCCCACTAAAACTTCTGGTGCTGCTCCCAATTGCTGCAAGTAACGTGCAAGTTGGTTGGCTAGGCTGTTGAGTTGGCGGTAGGTTAAGCGCTGGTTTTCAAAGACGGCGGCTACAGCATCGGGCGATCGCGCGACTCGATCTTCAAATAGCTGATGGAAACACTGGTTTTGCGGATAATCTCTCTGAGTGTCATTCCAATCATTTAATAATTGCTGGTATTCTGGCGCTGTCAGCAAAGTCAAGTCGCTGAGGTGCTGTTTGGGATTGGCAACAATGGCTTCAAGCAGCCTTTGGAAATGTCCCGCCATGCGCGCAATTGTGTCGCTATAAAATAAGTCTGTGCTGTAGACAAATTGCCCTTGAATACTTCCTGCATTTTCCCACAAGTGGCACTCTAAATCGAGCTTGGCGGTTCCCGCGTCAAAGTCGATCGCCTCGAAAGCAATTCCCGGCAATTCTAGCGCTGCTACAGGAGTGTTTTGCAGGCTAAAACTAACTTGAAATAGGGGGTTGCGGCTCAACTCGCGATCGGGGTGCATTTCCTCAACCAGCTTCTCGAAGGGCAAATCTTGGTGAGCGTAGGCTGCCATTGCGACGTTTTTTACCCGATGCAATAGTTCCCGAAAAGTTGGATTTCCTGATAAATCTGCACGCACCACCAAACTGTTGACAAAAAAACCGATTAATGCTTCTACTTCGCTCAGGTTGCGATTGGCGATCGGCGTTCCTACTGCAATATCTACTTGTCCTGTATAGCGGTACAGCAAAGTTTGAAAAGCGGCTAGTAGAGTGATAAATAAAGTCGCGCTTTCTTGCTTGCTCAATGACTTTAGCGCCTCGCTCAAAGCAGGTGATAGTGTTATAAATTGTTTAGCGCCGCGGTAGGATGGAACGGCTGGTCTTTGCCTGTCTGTTGGTAGATTGAGTGCGGTAATTCCGTTTAACTGCTGCCGCCAATAAGCTAACTGGGTTTCTAATACTTCGCCCTGCAACCATTGGTGCTGCCATTCTGCAAAGTCGGCGTACTGCACGGGCAGTGCTGGTAAGTGCGAGATCCCATTTTTTACAAATGCTGTGTAGAGCGTTCCCAGCTCTCGAATTAGCACTCCAATCGACCAACCATCAGCCACAATATGATGTAAATTCAGCAACAATATATGTTCTGTTTCACTGAGTTGTAACAGCGTTACTTTGAATAACGGCCCGGCGGCTAAATCGAAAGGG
>NZ_JAUBQR010000010.1:3654-58968 GCF_036701385.1 Microcoleus sp. Pol12B4
GCAACAATATATGTTCTGTTTCACTGAGTTGTAACAGCGTTACTTTGAATAACGGCCCGGCGGCTAAATCGAAAGGGAATTGCGCTGCATCGGTTGCGAGTTGCAGCGCTGCGGTTTCTTGCTGAGTTGGCGAGAGATTTTGTAAGTCGATTGTGGGGAGGGATACGGTTACAATGGGAGCAATAATTTGTACGAGTTCCCCTTCCAAAAGCGTAAAAGTGGTGCGTAAAGTTTCGTGCCGCTGCACAATTTCGTTGAAGGTTTGCTCTAAGGATCTTAAGTTGAGAAAACCTGTTAAGCGGAGTGCTGTTGAGACATTGTAGAAAGGATTGCCCGGTGCTAATTGATTGAGGAACCAAAGCCGCTGCTGAGCAAACGATGCTGGAAATACAAAAACTTCTGTTTCTTGCTGCATATTTATCTAAATTGCATCCTGTTCAACAGCCATCCCTTTTATTTACTTTCTCGACTCGACATCTTGCCAAAGTCAAAAACCATCTTAAAATTATCTGCGTTTATCCGCGTTAATCTGTCCTTCATCTGCGGTCGCTCTATCAATCAAAAAATTATGCAATAGGTCTATTAAAAGATGATAGCTTCCGCCGCCGACTATCGCGCGAAATCGGCACTAAAGCCGGAGCTTCACTTTTAGCATTCTTATCTTTCAAACTTTCCACAATCTTAGATAATTCTGCAATTGTCGGTGCTTCAAAAACCAGGCGCAAAGGCAACTCTACCGCGAAAGCATCTCGCACTCTCGAAACAAGCTGAGTCGCCAGCAGCGAATGGCCTCCTAATTCAAAGAAATTGTCGCGGATACCCACTCGCTTTATCCCCAAAACCTCAGCCCAAATTTTCACTAAAACTTCCTCAATAGAAGTATGAGGCGCAACATAACCGCCAGCCCATTCTAACTTAATCGGCTGCGGTGCAGGCAAAGCGAGCCGATCGACCTTTCCGTTAGCCGTCACCGGTAGCGACTCCAGCACCACAAAAGCCGACGGAACCATATATTCCGGCAGTTTTTCTGCTAGATAAGCCTGCAACTGTGGCACTAATTTACGCGCTGCTTTAGCTTGTAAGGGATTGTTAGCATAAGAGCGCCAAGGACGCAAGTTATCGCTTCGGGTTTCTGGCACAAAATCTCTGGTTTCGCCCCGTGCAAACACTACATCGTAGCGCCCTTGACTGTCGGAATTAGACCAACTAATATTAACATTATACGGAACTTCCAGAGCATACCAAGCTTCGGGATCTACTCCTAAATCCTCTACTTTTTCCACCGCTTTCTGCAACTGACCTGCTGTGGGAAATTTATCGACAACAGACAGCAATTCTGCCGCCTTAACTGCTGCCGTTACCCGCGCATTAGGCACATTAGCAATTCTTAAAACATCGAGTTGATTTTGCAATAATATTTGTTGCACCTTGGTAACAGTCAGATTCTGATTTTCATCCGACCAATCCAGCCGTTTTTCTGCGCCCCACTCCCCTTTATTCGATGATTTTGGGCGTGCCGTTTCCGACGCAATATGCAGAATAGCATTGTACCGAAAATCAGTTAACTCATTGCGAGCGCTACCGCGAATCAATTGAATCTCTACGCCGCCAATCTGCGGAAAGCGGTGCTTTAATGCGCTAAAAAAATCTGGTTCAATAACTAACTCTGTTTCTTGAAAAATTTGCATTTGTACTCGCTGCTGCAACTGTTCGCCCGCGAGAGAAGGTTCGGCTTGATACAGTTGTACGGAAGCGTGGAAAGCTGCCAGCAACGGCAAGCTGCGGACATCTCCGATGAATATAAAGCCGCCGGGGGCAGTTGCTTTCACCGCACCTTCTAGCACCTGCACGAGATAGTCGATAGTGGGGAAATATTGCACGACTGAGTTGAGAATTACTGCGTCAAAAGCTGCTGTCTCTACTCCTTCAAAGTCTGTCGCCATTTTCTGAAGCAGCGTTACATTAGCTAACTGTTGATTGGCCAAGTGCTGCCGAATATAGTTTAGCGAAATAGGTGAAAAATCTGTGCCGCAATATTGAGTGCAGCGAGGCGCAATTTGGAACAGCAACAAACCTGTGCCGCAGCCAATTTCTAACACTCTGCTAGGCTGCAAAGCTAAAATTTGGGCGGCTTGATTGTTCGCCCAGTCGCGCATCTGTTCTGCTGGGATTGGCTGATTTGTATAACTGCTATTCCAGCCGACAATATTAAAGGTTGGATCTGAGTCAACAGCAGGTTGATTGTAAGTTTCATTGTAGAGCATTTGCCACTGCAAAACCTGTTCGTCCTGCAATTGCATTATTTGGTGTTTTTCACTGGCACTACTATATTCAGGATTCAGGGCAATATAAGCTACTAAACGTTTATCTCTCTGTCCATCTTCCGAAGCTATTGCTACAGTTTGCTGCACGGCCGGATGTTGAGTTAATACTGTCTCGATTTCTCCTAACTCGATGCGGAAACCGCGAATTTTTACTTGTTCGTCAATGCGTCCCAAAAATTCAAGGTTGCGATCGCCTCTGTAGCGCACTAAGTCGCCGGTCTTGTAAATTCGCTCTCCTGAATTTGGTTTAAAAGGATTGACAATAAAGCGTTGTGCGGTTAAATCTGGGCGGTTGAGGTAGCCGCGAGCGAGTCCGTTTCCGCCGATGTACAATTCGCCAACAACGCCGATCGCCACTGGCTGCAAATATTTGTCTAATATGTAGATTTGAGTGTTAGCAATGGGGCCGCCAATTGTCGGGGCTATGTCTGTTTGCTCTGTTGCAGGAATATAACCGGAAGTTGTGACGACGGTGTTCTCGGTTGGACCGTAATTATTTACTAGCTTAAATGGATGGGATTTTAAAGGATGTTGTTGCAGTTTTTCGCCGCCTGCGAGCAATATTCGCAACGCTGTTGTTTGAGGCCAATCTAATAGCAAAACTTTCTCGGCTAAAGGTGTTGGCAAAAAGCTAATTGTAATGGCGTTTGATACTAACCAGTTTTGCAGTTTTTCAGGATCTCGCCTGATGTCATCTTCTGGAAAATAGATGCTAGATCCCGCGGCGAGATAAGGCCAAATTTCCCACCCGCAAGCATCAAAGCCGATCGCAGCAATTTGCGTTGCTTGATCGCCCGCTGACACCCCAAACTCTCTTTGATGCCAAAAAACGAGATTTAACAAGCTCCCGTGCTCAATTTCCACTCCTTTCGGCTTTCCCGTGGATCCGGAGGTGTAAATCGCGTAAACCAGATTTTCGGCTGTGACTGCGCTGGTGGGATTGTCGGCGATTTCTTGGGAAATCATCTCCCAGTCTGTGTCTAGAAAAACAACCCTTGGATGGTGAATTTTATCATCTGACTGTGTTTCTAAATTTTGCACTTCGCCATCATCCACCAGGGAATAAATTCCCTGGCTCATAGCTGAAGTCGGCTGAAGCCGACTGGAAACTTGTCCTCCTTCAGTCGTCTTTAGACGACTTTCGCTATTAGACAGGGAATTTATTCCCTGGCGGGTAAGCAATACTGACACTTGAGCATCTTTTATCATAAAGCTCGATCGCTCAGCAGGATAGCTCGGATCTAAAATTAGGTAAGCTCCTCCCGCTTTCAGGATACCCAACATCCCCACGATCAGATCGAGCGATCGCCCGCAGCAAAGCCCGACTAAAACTTCCGCCCCAACCCCCATTTTTTGCAAATAACGTGCTAGTTGGTTGCTGCGGAGATTTAGCTCTTGATAGGTGACTTGCTCCTCTCCAAATACCAACGCCACCGCATCCGGTGTCCGATCGGCCTGCATTTCAAATATCTGATGGATGCACAAATCTTGCGGATTATCCGCCTGAGTATTGTTGCATTCAACTAACAAATGATAGCGCTCTTGAGCGCTCATATATTCCAAGCTGGCAATTCGCTGTTCGGGATTTGCCACAATGCTTTCTAACAAGGCTTGAAAATGCCCGATCAGGCGGGTAATAGTAGCTTCATCAAATAAATCGGCGCTGTAAATAACCATGCCGCTGATGCTCTCCGAGCTATCAACCCACAGCTTATTGCTGGGCGATTGGTTGCTTCCCGAGCTGTTGGGCGATCGCTCCCACAAATGAAACTCCAAATCAAACCGCGCTGTACCCACATCTAACTGCTGCGGGCTGAGTGTTAATTCTGGCAATTCTAACCGATTCCCCGGCGCGTTTTGCAGCGCAAACGCCACCTGAAATAAGGGATTTTGGTTCAACGCGCGATCGGGGTGCAGTTCTTCTACTAACTTCTCAAACGGCAAATCTTGGTGAGCGTAAGCTCCTAATGCTACCTCTTTGACTCGGTTTAAAAGTTCCCGAAAAGTTGGATTTCCCGATAAATCTGTACGCAACACCAAACTATTGACAAAAAACCCGATTAATGCTTCTATTTCACTGCGGTTGCGATTGGCGATCGGCGAACCTACAACAATATCTTCTTGCTGCGCGTAATGGTAAAGCAACGTTTTAAAAGCTGCCAGCATAGTCATAAACAGCGTCACTCCTTCGCGCTGGCTCAACGTTTCTAAAGCCTCGCTCAGTTGTTTTGGCAGTTGCAAAAATTGCCTTTTGCCTCGGTAACTTTGAATTGTTGGCCTGGGGCGATCCGCAGGCAAATTTAGCATAGAAATGCCGTTTAACTGCTGTCGCCAGTAAGCAAGCTGCGTTTCTAAAACTTCCCCTTGCAGCCATTCGCGCTGCCATTTTGCAAAATCAGCATACTGGATCGATAAAGCCGGTAAAGGCGAAAGTTTTTCGCTAGCAAATGCCGTGTAAAGTGCGCCTAATTCCTGAATAAGCACTCCGATCGACCAACCATCGGAGACAATGTGGTGCATATTCAGCATTAGTAAATATTCGGCATCATCTAACTGCAATAATGTGACTTGCAGCAACAAGTCATTGGACAAATTGAAAGAGCGTTGAGCTTCCTCAGCGGTGAGCCTGTTTGCTTCAGTTTGTCGATATTCCTTTGGCAAGTTTCGCAAATCCACTACATGAATCGGAAGGTGGAAAGCAGCAGCTATTCTCTGAACAGGTTGCCCCGAAACTACTGCTAAAGTCGTGCGTAAAGCTTCGTGGCGGCGCACAATTTCATTGAAAGTTTGTTGCAGCGCCGGAAAATTGAGCGAACCTGTCAAACGCAATGCTGCGGGAACATTATAAAAAGGATTGTTCGGTACTAATTGGTCGAGAAACCACAAGCGCTGCTGTGCAAAGGAAAGCGGTAGATTTCCCTCCCGCCCCATAGGAACAATCGGTGTAGAGGTAAAACTAGAAGTACGATTAGCTGCTTTTAAAAATGAAACTATTTCGGCTTTTCTCTGAGAAATTTCGGCGCGCAGTTCGGGTGTAATAATTCCTTCTGGAGCGTTGCAGCGCAGGATCTCGCCCTCAACAAAAATATTAATATCTAGACTGCGAAGGTAAGATAAAAACTCAACTAACTCCACCCTGACAGAATCTCTGGCATTTGGCGATGAACTCGATATTTTTGGCTCGGGCATTTTGAGTCATCCTGTCATTACTTGGGCAAATCAATAAATTAAATTCCACCAGCGCACAAATTAAGAGCTTAACTTACCGCTTGCTTACTGTGGCCTAACCTGAGTATGATTCTGTTTGAATCCGCAACCAAAATCCTACCCAAGGTTTCAGCTTATGCCGTTCATGCCCTTCAATTTCCTGTTCCTATGGCTGGTGGGACTGCTGTCCATCGGGGTACTTGGCGGAGGTATATACATTATTTACGAATGGTACATCGGCGAACTTGTAGGGATGTCCTACTTAGTCAGCGGAGTCTTGATGCTTCTTTGGTCTGTTGGCGGCCGCTTTATCAGTTTGCCACTGTTCCGCCGCCCCGGTGCTGACGAACCCAAGCCGACGCGGACGGGTACGGTGCAGCGGGTAGAGAGGCCTGATGGCACTATTTTACAAGTAGAATTCTACGGCCCAGAGGACGGACAGCCGATTATTCTCTCCCATGGTTGGGGGCCGAACAGTATGGTTTGGTATTACGCGAAACGGCAACTAACCGATCGCTTCCGAGTGATTGTTTGGGATCTTCCAGGGCTAGGAAAATCCACTAGACCAAAAAACAGCGACTACTCCCTAGAAAAATTTGCCCGCGATCTCGAAGCCGTCATTGCCATAGCAGGAACTAAACCTGTTATCCTACTCGGACACAGCATGGGCGGCATGATTTCTCTAACATTCAGTCGGCTTTTTCCAGAACTTCTCGGTAGTCGAGTAGCTGGTTTAATTCTGGTAGGTACCACTTATACTAATCCTCTCAAAACCGCTATTTTTAGCGGTTTATGGCGCGCTTTGCAGAAGCCGCTGCTGCAACCTCTGCTCTACCTCACCATAGCTCTTGAACCCATTATGTGGGGAATGACTTGGCTGAGCTATCTCAATGGTTCGCTGTACATCAGTGTAGAAGTATCGGGATTTAAAGGCACTGAAACGCGCGGTCAATTAGATTTCTCAGCTTTCTTATCAGCCTTGGGTTCTCCCGGCGTTCTCGCTCACGGCACACTGGGAATGCTCAAATTTGAGGAAACAAAAACTTTGCCATCAATTGACATTCCTGTGTTGGTGATCTGCGGCGATTCAGATATCGCCACTACCCCCCCAGCTAGCCTGCGAATGAAAGCAGAATTACCTCAAGCAGAGCTAGTTAGTATAAAGCGAGGAGGACATATGGCATTAATCGAGCATAACCAGCAGTTTGCCGATGCTGTCAGGGCATTCTGCACTGAAATTTCGTGACTCAAAATGTGACTTAAAATCCTGTAGGTTCAGTTAAAACTGTTTATTCCTCGGAGATCCGCCTAAATCCCCCTTAAGAAGGGGGACTTTGAGCAAGTTCTTGTCCCCCTTTTTAAGGGGAGCTAGGGGGGATCGGGCTTAACTGAACCGTATTGAGATATATCTCTGATTTGTCAATTCCGAAAGGCGTTGTTTCGCACGACAGACGGCTTAAAGATAGCAGGTGTAGAGCGATCGCGTTTGCTAAAGCGCTTCCTGTGTGGGTCAGCTCAAAATGTGGACTGTGGATTCATTATTTTATACCATATCTTTCTTCTTAGTCTTAATGTCCAGAACTAAAAAATAATCTTTGATAAATTGATAATAAAGCTTGTCCCCTTGCCCTCTGCACTTTCAACCGCAAGTGTCCCTTTATGGGCTTCAATAATACTCTTTGCTAAAAATAATCCTAATCCCCAGCCGGTTTGCTCCTCGGCACAGATGGTTCGACGAAATTGTTGAAAGAGGATGGATTGAGCGTCTAGGGCGATCGGATCGCCTTCATTATGGATAGTAAGGCTGATCTGCGTTTCAGTTTGCTGGAGCGTGAGTGTAATCGGCGTATTAGGCGCACCATATTTCACAGCGTTAATTGCTAAATTTTCAATCACCCGCCGTATTTCTTTAGGGCTGCAAAAAGTCCTCATATCAGAATCAGAGACTACAACAAACCGCTCTCCATACGCGAAGCTCAAATCTTCTACCACCTCTTGGACTAGCATCACAAAATCGCATTCATCAAATTCAATCTTTAAGCTCTGCCCTGACCGCAGCCGACTCGCATCAAGCAGATTTTGAATCATCGAATCCAGCCGATTGATCGCACTGAGCATCCTCGCCGCCACATCGATATGGCTGTCTCCTCGTTCAAGCCGCCGCAGAGTTAATTGAGTTCCCATTTTTACGACATTGATGGGATTTCTGAGGTCGTGAGTTAGCGTCACCATAAATAGTTCTTGAATATCTCGCAGCGTTTCGGAAAATTGAGTGGCGGCGTCATTAACGGCTTGCTCAATGGAGCCGATAATAATGTCTCGATCCTGCACTCCTAAAGGTGCTTCTTCTTCTAAAACTTGAAATATGACTTGACGGAGGAGGTGATACTCGAAAATTAGGTGAGTCATGGAGTAGTCAGCATACCCCGCCCGTTCATGCCCATGCAGCTTGCCAATCCGCGTACTTTCTACCTCGTCGGCTGTGATTCGGGCAGATGTCCTGACAATTCGGTTTGAGAGTTCATCTACCAGTTGGTTTAAGTACAGAGGTAGGGAATCTTGCAAGACAAGAGAATTTTGATGCGTTGATGCACCGACTTCCTCACGCGCCCGCTTCTCCCACATCCCCATAATTTTTTCAGCATTTTGTTTAAGACGGTCAGACGCTTGGTTGGACATCGTTTCGGAGTTTCTGGATGAGTGGCTGTTGAGAGAACCTTTTCTCCCTTATTTGTAATGCCCCGCAAGCAATCTTGCAAGTATATAGGCAGCCTCAGCCTTAGCTGGTTAGCAAGTAACAGGTCTAAATCTCCTCGTGAAACAGGCTTGAATATCAGTTCCCATTGCGCTAATTTCTACCGACAGGGCAGATGCCAATTCCACAAAACAATCAAAATCATCCCCCAATTATGTAAAACCTTAAAATTCCAAATCTTCTCGCTCATTTTCGTCGGTTCTGGGAGCATCCAAACCTTTGGCAGCCCAGCGCATTGTCTCAATGTATTTTGCCAGACTCGCCACAGTCGGAGCCTCAAACAAACTGCTGACCGATAACTCGACTTGCAAAGCGTCTCGGATGCGAGAAATCAACTGAGTTGCTAGCAGGGAATGCCCGCCTAGTTCAAAGAAATTATCGTAGATACTAACCTGCTGTTTTCCCAAAACTTTAGCCCAAATTTTCCCGATCGCATTTTCGAGATCAGTCCGAGGCGCTACATAATTTTCTGTTATATCCTCGCTGTCTGTATCTAGATCGGGCAAGGCGCGGCGGTCTACTTTGCCATTAGGCGTCAGTGGCATATTTTCCAACACTGCATAAGTTGCAGGAACCATATATCCTGGTAGCTTTTCTTTCAAAAATTGGCGCAAGTCACTTGACTTGAGATAGAGAATTTCGGATTTTTCATTAATACCGTCAGGAATAACATAAGCTACTAAATGTTTATCGTCTGGGATGTCTTCCCTCACAATTACTACTGCTTCGCGCACTTGTGGATGCTGGCACAAAGCCGCTTCAATTTCTCCCAATTCGATGCGGTAGCCGCGAATTTTTACTTGGTCGTCAACGCGGCCTAAAAACTCGATGTTGCCGTCAGCTAAGTAGCGACCTAAATCCCCTGTTTTATAAAGGTTAGAACCAGATTTCTTGCTAAAAGGATTAGGAATGAATGCAACAGCAGTTAAATCAGGCTGGTTGAGGTAGCCTTTCGCCAATCCGTCACCGCCGACGTACAATTGACCTATAACACCGATCGCCACCGGCTGCAAATCCGCATCGAGGATATAAATTTGCGTGTTGGCGATCGGGCGGCCGATGGGGATAGATGTTGCGGTTTCGGGTACGTCTTGCACGCAATAATAAGCCGAAAATGTGGTACTTTCTGTAGGCCCGTAAACGTGAATTAATTGAGTGGTTGGATTTTGTTTTAAAACTTTTTTAACCCATCTCATATTGACCGCTTCTCCGCCAAACAGCAAGCAGCGCAGCGAATCAAAAGCTTGCGGTAAAATTCTAGCAATTTGTTGAAATAAGGCAGTTGTTAAAAACAAAACTGTGATGGCTTGTTGGCGCAGTTCTAAGGCTAAATCGTGAGGCGAAAGGGTAATATTTGTGCTAATTCCCACGAGTTGAGCGCCGTTAAGCAAGGCTCCCCAAATCTCGAATGTGGCTGCATCGAATGAAGCGTTTGATGCTTGGGCAATTTTATCGGTAGGTTCTATTTTTATATAGTTGGTGTTGAGTACCAGCCGATTTACTGCTTTGTGGGTGACAGCAACTCCCTTGGGTTTTCCTGTTGAGCCAGATGTGTAAATAACGTAAGCTAGGTTGTCTGCTGTTACGGTGTTGGCGGGATTTTCGGCGCTTTCTTTGGCTATGTGTTCCCAATCGCGATCGAAGTAAATCACCGAGTTTGAGATGTCTCGGAAATTCTCAATCAATTTATCTTGAATTAGCAAGACTTTAACTCGAGCATCTTCCAGCATCAAGTTTAGCCGATCGCGCGGATAGCTCGGATCTAACGGTAGGTAAGCTCCTCCTGCTTTCAGTATAGCCAACATCCCGACAATTAGGTCGATCGATCGCTCTGCACAAAGCCCCACTAAAACCTCCGCCCCCACGCCCTTTTTTTGTAGGTAGCTCGCCAGTTGGTTGCTGCGACTGTTGAGTTCTCTGTAAGTCAGGTGCTGGCTGCCGAAAGTTAGGGCGACATCCTCCAGATGCTGCCGGGCTCGCTCTTCAAATAACTGATGAATGCACTTATTTTGAGGATAATCTGTCCGAGTATCGTTCCATTCTCTGAATAATTGATTCACTTCATCCTCGCTCAATAAAGATAAGTTAGCGATTCTTTGTTCTGGATTAGCCACAATGCTTTCCAGCAGCGTTTTAAAATGCCTGAGCATTCTGGCGATCGTAACTTCATCAAATAAATCTATATTGTACACAGCTAAGCCTCTGAGCCCTTCCGAATCTTCCCACTCTTCCCCGTATCTGCTTCTAAAATTATCGGAAGCTTCCCACAAATACAGCTCTAAATCAAAGCGCGTTGTTTGAGTCTCCAAAGGAAAAGAACTCAATTTTAAGTCTGGCAATTCTAGCTCGTCTAGCGGCGCATTTTGCAGACCGAATACTACTTGAAACAGCGGGTGGCGATTCAGCGATCGCTCTGGGTGCAATTCCTCGACTAGCTTCTCAAAAGGCAAATCTTGGTGAGCGTAAGCTCCCAGGGTTACTTCCCGCACCCGGCCCAAAAAATCTCGAAATGTCGGGTTTCCCGAGCAGTCTGTTCGCAGCACTAAAGTATTGACAAAAAAACCGATTAATGCTTCTATTTCGCTCAGATTGCGATTGGCGATCGGCGCACCGACAACAATATCATCTTGTTGCGAGTAGCGGTAAAGCAATGTTTGAAATGCTGCGAGGACTGTCATAAATAAAGTCGCTCCTTCTCGCTGCGAGAGCGCTAAAAGTGCGTCCTTCAGCTTTTTCGGCAGTTCTAAATATTGAGTTTTTCCCCGATAATTTTGCCGAGGTGGTGCAGGGCGATCTGTGGGCAAATTTAACGCCGAAATCCCGTGCAATTGCTGCCGCCAATAGGCTAGCTGAGTTTCTAATACTTCACCTTGCAGCCATTCGCGCTGCCACTCGGCAAAGTCGGCATATTGAAGTGATAATTTTGGCAGGGGAAATGGCTGTTGATTTATCAAAGCTGTATAGATAGCCTCCACTTCTCGAATTAGCACACCGATCGACCAATCATCGGAGGCTATGTGGTGCATATTTAGCAAGAGAATATGCTCGGTTTCTGTCAGCCGTAGGATGGTTACTCGCATCAGCGGCCCGGTGGATAAATTGAAAGGGCGAAGAGATTCTGCTGCGGCGAGTTTATTTGCTTCTGTTTCCCGTTGTTCTGGCGGCAAATCTTGTAAGTCTATTACTTTTAAATTAGTCTTGAAAGCGGCAGAGATTATCTGCACTGGTTGACCTGATACCGCTGCAAAACTGGTTCGCAAAGTTTCGTGCCGCTGCACTATTTCGTTGAAGGTTTGCTCTAAGGCTGTTAAGTTGAGGGAACCAGTTAAGCGCAGTGCTGTTACTACATTATAAAAAGGGTTTTCCGGTGCGAATTGGTCGAGAAACCACAACCGCTGCTGGGCAAATGATGCCGGAAAGACAAAGACTTCGGCTTCTGAGGAAATATTCAGTTTTTGTAGATTATTTGTAAAGGAATTGTCATAAATTTCGGATGCCATATCTGTTGCTCTTGGGGGATGGGATGTGTTAATTTTTTGATGGCGCGGGGTTGCTTTTTGACGGTGCGATCGCCTCTTAAAACTTTCGCGAGCAAAAGATCGGAACTGTTAAAATCATAAATCTGGGTGCGGGAGTGCGGGAGAAAGGCGGGCAAAAGAAACCGGATTTCTGCCTGCAGGATCAAGTTATCCGTTGAGGGGCTAGGAGTGCCACCCCCCAATCAAATTTAGTCGCCCAACGGACTCTTAGGCTTGTGATTCGGGTGCAATCGGCCCAGTTAGATGCGAGAATTACCGGGAGCAATCCGTGGAGAGGTCAAGCTGTAGTATGATTTCTAATTGCACAAAGTGTTCTTGGGGGGATTCTCTGCAGGATAGCTTCGGTTCACGCAATTTTCTCACATTTCTAGCTTAGCGACTACTATTGATTGAACAGTGTCCGCAATTTTTTAGATCAACTCACTAAAACTTGCGACCTGATTTGTCAAAATACTTAAGAACACTGAACGTGCAGTTTAAATTAGAGGTTATAGGCTAATGGCGCAGCGGAACGTATACTCGTCAAAGGACGAGCCAGAGGATGCACAATCAGCAGAAGAAGTCCTCCACTCAGTAATGCAAGAACTGGACGCTTTGCATCAAAATGTCAAAGGTCAGTTAAATCAAGACATTACTCGGCTGCAAACTGAAAAAAATCACCTGATTGAAGATATTGAAGACCTCCGGGAGCAATATCGCAAATTGCAGTCTCAGCAAATGGAATCTCTGTCTGGGCGATACATTCAGCAGCAGCAGTTGTGGCTGAAGCAGTTGGCTCAAGTTTTGGCTCACAATTTGCAGGATTTGTTGGTGCAGCGGTTCAACGAACTCAGCGCTAACTCGGGAAATGCTCTCAGCAGCCCTATTCCCAGCGGCGAGTTCCCGATACCTCTGCCGCCGAGTAACTACGACGAACGAGCCTCGCAGTTGCTGGCGGCGCTGGATGAAAGGATCGATCGCAGTTTCCAGATGCTGGAACAAGATTTAACCAGTTACGAAAGCGAGCTTTCGGTGCGGCTCAACAACATGAAAACCCTGGAACTGCAAGGGGAAGAGCTGTTACAAAATCTCGTAAACCGCATCAGGGAAGAACTCGAATCAGAAGAAGAATATCTTGAGAATCCTTTCGATGCTCAAGATTCCTATGTCGAGGAATCAACTAATTCTGTTAATTCTGTCCGCCCCCAACTTCTGCAGGCAACACCTGTGGAAACGCCGCGAGAACCCCTGCCACAGACTTCTTCAGCGCCACCGACGGCACCCGCTAAAGTAGCTTCTCAAGTGCAGACAGGTTTGGTGCTGGCTTTGTCTTCGGCGGTGGTATTGTCGCTGTTTAATGTTTGTTTGAGAATTCTGATTAAAGGCAAAAATCCTCGGATGGTTTTTGGCTTGTTTGAATTTCCGGGGGTGGTGACTCCAGGTTTTGGAAATTCTTTGTTGATTTTGTTGATGCGACTGATCGTGGTGATGGCTTTGATGCCGATATTGGCAACATTTCTGTATCCTTCTGTGTGGAAAGATATTAGACGGTTGTTCGAGTCGGGCGATCGATCTTTGTGGAGTAAGGTTTTAGGAAGCGCATTTTTTCTGTTTTTGTCTCAGGTTTTGATTTATTTGGCGATCGGCAATATTCCAGCGGGGATTGCGATTACGATTTTCTTTATTTATCCGATCGTCACCGTACTGGGTTCTTGGATCTTGTTTGGCTCTCGTCCCAGCACAGTCGGCTTTTGGGCAATGTTGGGAATTACCGCAGGCCTAATTTTGGCTGGGTCGCCGAGTTTTGCTGCCCCTGCTCGGAGCGGCGGCAATGTCGGGGTGGGAGTCATGGCAGCACTGGCTTCTGGGATTACCTTTGCAGGTTACGTATTGCTGACGCAAATGGCTGCGGGCAAGCTGCACCCTATTCCTTTTAGTTTAGTTAATTTCGCCGCGATTTTTGTATTTTCCGCCCTGAGTTTGTGGGTGCCGCTGTCGGACAATTTTGCTCCTAACATCGACCAAAATGTTTGGCCTGGTTTGATTATAGGAGGCGTTGTTTTAGGGGTGCTGACGCTGTTTAGCTATCTTTTGAATAATTTTGCCATCCGGTTTGCGGGGGCAGCCTTAGCGTCAGTTATTGGCACTTTGGGGCCGGCGATGACGGGACTTTTTGCGTTCATAATTATCAATGAGAAGTTGCAGCCGGTGGCAATTCTGGGCATGGCTGTGGTGACGTTGAGCGTGGCTGCTATGAGTGTGGAACGCATAGTGGCTCCTCAGAAGAAAGCTGGTTGAGGTAATATTTTTCTTTAACGGTATAGCCTTTCTCAGGTACATGAGCTGCCAACCCAACCTACAGAAGAAAAACTAATACCAATTTTCTGTGAAGCTGCATAGAATAGATCCTTGACCCGAAAAGATTTCAGGCTTCCCATTCTATGCAGCTTCACAGAAAATTGGTATTAGTTGATACTGTAGGTTGGGTTTCCTTCCTCAATCCAACACAGGGTGTATCCACGATTTTTCATAGAAACGGGTTTTTTTGCCTTAGTCCTAATCTATTCAGTCTAGCTAAAACCCATGCAAAAATTAACCATAAAATCGACATTTTTACTGTTGTCATTAGTCTTATCTTTAGGACTATCTTTGCCTGCGCGTGCAGATGTGCTGACACCAGGATTTACTAAAGTTTATGCCTGTTTTAAAATTGATAACTTAAATAAATATCCTCAGTATTTATTTATAGCTGTCGTCCGCTCTGTTAACCCGAACCCGACACTCCCAGGTAGTCATAGAATCCTCAAGCCAAATCTGTGTTTTGGTGACCACGGATATCGGATGTATAGCCAAGTTTACGCCCTGCCAAAATCAGCGGTTAAACCTGGAGAAATTCTCGCCGAACAACTTAAAAAATTTGATGAAAAAGATCGACGTTTAATTCCATCAAAACTACAAATTGAGCACTCGCGATCTGTCGCCGCCATCTTCGTTGGGGACATTACGGATGTATTGGAAATTGTTTCTATCAGTAACAACAATCTAGAATTAAGGAAGAAAAGCAGTAATTCTCAAATGTTTATTTTGGGGCTTTTAGTGCTTTCCAGCCCCGTCGTAACAGCTATAGTAATTTTTAGATTGCGCAAGCTGCCTAAATAGTTTCGCTCTAATGCTATCCGTTCTTGCTATAGCAATCCTTGCACCTCATGGAGACAATGGAAACCTTACCGCCAAGACATAAGTTGGTGCTAATAGCAGCAATTGTGCTTGTGCTAGCCTGCGCTCTGATATCAGTTGCTTTGCCACTAGCAACTTACACGATCGCCCTGGCAATGTTTGGACTAGCTCACGTCATCACCGAATTGCGCTATGTTGATGGTCGTTTTAATTCTCGCCTGGGAAACAACTTACGTTTGGGGATGATTTGGCTCCTGCTGCTAATTGTTAGCTTCCGCACCTGCTTTATGCTGGGCTTGATTTCTAGCTTGCAGATCGCACCTTTAGAATTAACTTGCGTTGCGTGCCTAGCAGGATTAGTCGTTCCTAAACTCGCCTTGCGTAGTTGGCTGTGGGGTGCTTTTGGCATAGCAGTGGTGGCGGGAGTGACGGCAGGCATTGCGATCGCGCCTGCTATGTTGCTGTTGGTTTTTAGTATCTTGCACAACCTAACACCAGTTGGTTTCATCGCCGAAAGACTACGAGGCGAACGGCGACAGCGCGCTTTATGCTGCTGTTTGCTAGTTTTTGTTACCATACCGCTGCTAATTCTTTCCGGCTTGCCACACGCCGCCTTAGCTCAACTTCATCTGCTATCTCCCTCAGTTTCGCTGCTGAAAGCAGGGTCACTTTCCTCTCACTTGGGCGTATTTGTACCTCCAGAGCTGCACGGGGAAGCTATGGGCGACCGAGCTTTCTCTGCCGCCGTGTTCCTTCAGTGTATGCACTATGCGGTTGTTCTCGGCGTACTGCCTCACTGGGATGATGCTGCGAGTTGGGCAAAAGCTCGTACTTTCTTTCCTTGGCAAAGGGGCTGGCTGTTTCGCGGGACAGTTGCTATCTTGGGAACACTTTTATTTGTGGCTTTTACTCAATCTTTTACAGGTACTCGCAGCGTTTACTCGTTGGTAGCTGCTATTCATGCTTGGTTAGAAATTCCCATTTTGTTGCTGGCTATAGTTTGTCCTGCGGAAACAGGGTTCATCGAAGTTAAAGCAGTTGGTAGATAGCCAAGCCGCCGAAGAAAGAGGTGGCATTAGCAATTGCTGACAGAAAAAGTCCTTGCCGCCAGCCTATTTTACCTACTAGCGCGTAGAAAGCCCCTTCCGCGATCGTCACAATGATTTCGATCGATCCTGCTCGTTCTGGAAATCTCAAATAGGGAATCAGCATTTGGGAGCCGATCCAAGCTAGGGGATGAGTTACAAGAGTAGCAATGCCAGCGCAGATTAGCAGCAAGAGCAGCTTTTTGTCAGGTCTTGGTTCCATAAGCTGTGCTAACAGCAGAACAGTTGGAACTTCAATTGCTAGCGAAATTAATAGTGCTAAATTTTGGGTCATTTCTTCTAGAGTTACAAAGGTGGGCGATTTTTGAACGCGATAAATAATTGCCCTTGGACTCTTATCACTCAAAACAAACAGCTACTCGAAAACCCACAATACTAGCCTTACAATCCGGCTGATATCTGAGGCGGCACGCGCTGCGACAATTCGGAGGATGATCGTTCCAAGAACCCCCTCGCAACAACCTCAGCGATGAGTCCCCGTCAGACTCCCAAACGCTACCATCTGCAGGCGCACCGTTATAATTATTGTGCCAAGAATCCGCGCACCATTCCCAAACATTTCCGTGGAAATCGTACAATCCGAAAGCATTAGGTTTAAAACTGCCAACATCTGTCGTTTGAAAGCGATAAATTCCCTTCGGTGCTTCAGCGTAATTAGAACTTCCGTTGTAATTTGCTAACTCGCTGGTAATCGTTTCCCCAAAGTGAAACGGTGTCATAGTTTCCCCCCGGCAAGCATATTCCCATTGGGCTTCGCTAGGCAAGCAGTAATTATTACCAGTTTTGCGAGAAAGTCTAGCGCAAAACTCCACAACCTCGTACCAAGATACATTTTCTATAGGTCGATTTGCACCTTTAAAACGAGCAGCATCGGGATTGAGAAAAATTTTAATTTGCGGCAGTGTGGCAACTGCTCTCCACTGGGCCTGAGTGACTGGAAATTTGCCAATATAGAAAGATGCTAAAGTGACTGGGTGCTGGGGTTTTTCGTCGCTGTCACCCCGACTTTTTGGGGAACCCATAAGGAAAGTACCGCCAGGAACAGATACCATTTCCAGCACTGTACTGCTATCAAGATGTTCTTCAAAAAAACGCGCTTTGCCCCTGTTAACATTAGTTTCCTTCCCGCGCTTGTCTACTGTCACCACCTGAAATTCAAAAGTGCTTTTGGCAGCGGCAATTCTCTGCGAGACCTTGTTAATAGGCAGATTGGTATTGGATTTTTCCCTGGGAGAGACTGAGATATTGCTATTGATTTGACTGCTGTGATTGAGCGGAGTATTGATAGCAAGTGGCCCTCCCTTTGTTACAGCAGAATTTAAAGCAAGTGACCCTCCCTTTGTCACTGAAGAATTTAAAGCAAGTTGTCCTCCCTTGATAAAAGGGGGTTGGGGAGGTAAAGAATAGAGATTTAAAGCTTTGATTACTTCATCAGCAGATTTATATCTATTTTTGAGATAATCTTGAATTAACTTATCTAAAATGTTTGTCAACTCGCTGCTGACTTTTGTACCGACTGGTAACCGTTCTCTCCAAATCCAGCCTCCATTTATCGGGTCATAAAGGTCATCGGAACCGTCAATTTTTGGCAAGCATTGAGTTAGCAGTCTCAGGCAAGTTATCCCCAAACTGTACAAATCGCTTCCGGGGAAAACTTGACCGCGCATTTGTTCTATCGGCGAATATCCGGGCGTTCCTACTGTCGTGCCTACTTTGCTCATCAGGGAGCCCGTCACTTGTTTGGAAATGCCGAAATCTATCAAAACTAACTCTCCCCGCCCTCCCCTTCGGAAAGCTGAATTCCGAAAATTTCCCGCCTTTGGCAGGGATGAGCTAACAGAGGTGCGACGCCGCATGATATTCTCAAGTTTGATGTCTCGATGAATGACATGGCGATCGTGTACAAATTTTAAAATCGGCAGTACATCTGCAAGTAACTGCCAAATCTTTTCTTCGCTAAAAACACCCTGCTGAGTTAATTCAGCCAGTAAAGTTTGCCCCTCAATCAACTCTTGTACTAAATAAAGTCGCTTGTCTTGCTCAAAATAAGCAATTAATCGAGGAATTTGGGGATGTTCGCCGAGTTCGTAAAGTCGTTTCGCTTCTTGTTGAAACAATTCGGCAGCTTTTTCAAGTGCTGAGGTTCCTTGAAATTGCGGTACAAACTGCTTGATTACGCAGGGATCGTCCATGCGATCCGTATCTACCGCTTCATAAGTTCTGCCAAATCCCCCTTCGCCCAACAGTCGAATCACGCGGTAGCGGTTTCTGAAGAGAGGCGTGAGGTCGGACTGGCCGCAACTTTGACAGAATTTAGAATTGTCGGGATTGAAAGGATTGGAGCAACTTGGATTAGAACAGTAGAACATATCTGGGAAGAAATGATCTGGTTAAAGTTATGATATCATGTCGTGTTGATTTGTTAATTGATATTCGGCTGGTAATTGATAATCGGTAATCGGTAATCGGTAATCGGTAATCGTTAATAGGTGGGTATTACCCCTCATTTGTGCGCTCCGAAGATATTCTGACTTGGGAATTATAACTTGCTGACTCGCTCACGATTCTTTAACGCCGGTATTCCTCGCCACATTCGCAAATCAACTGACATCAATCCCTAGATTTCTTAAACATTTGGTGAATCAGATGACATCTGCAGCCTCTCGCATCAAAGCAAAAACCCTAGAATTATCTGCTAAATGTTAGAAAGCAGGTATCAAGATATTTAAAAATAAATTCCGATCGCACTTTTAGCATGGATATTTTCGTGAGATCCAGACACCTGGCACATTCCGTTTAATACACGCTTAAATTGGGAGTAAACTGCGATCGGCTGATATATGTAAACTTATCGTAATTGGGGGAATCAATAATCTATTCACAGATGCCAGTATAGTACAACTCGGCGATCGCCCAAACCAAAAAGCGATCGCACTCTCCGTATAAAAATAAGACTATAAACTAACAGAGCGATCGCACCGAATTGAATAGCGATCGCTCTACGGTAATAGCGTACCTACGTGCCAAAGTGGATAATGGCTGCGCGGATCGCGATGAACCACACCGCGAGCGTGGCAAATAGGTAAAGGTAGAACCGAAGTATGATGAGATTGAATGTGCAATGGACAGCACTATGCAATGTGCGAAACCCAACGAAGACCCACGCGGCGTTTACATACACTGTATCCACCTGCTTTGTGATGAAGAGGTATAGGACAAGTGCATAGAAAAGCACCGGAATCTCGAACAGATTTTTTAGGTTATCCGATGGATTGGATACGCTTGGTGGCGAGATTTGTGCCAGTGCGCCCGCTACAGCAAAATCCTTTTGGCAGAGCTTTCTACTGGTGATAAAACTGATACGGCGGATGTACATATACACCCAGACTACGAGTGTAAGAAACACTGTGGCAAAGAAGGGAGTGAAGATTGCATCTTGCGTCATTTCTACCTCTCAAATTTGATTATTTTGATAGTTGGTGGACGATAAAGTGCGCGATATGTGATGTACAAGGCTTGAAGAAACATAGAGTAACGTAAATCCAATTAGAGGATGGAGTATCTCTAGGTGAAGAGGACTTTTGAGATGAATGCTGGCAAATTGTAGTCCAAGCAGCACTGGCAAACTTGTGGTGAAATGTCGTATTCTACGTGAGAATGGGGCGATAAACGACCATCCCAGTAATACTAATGACAGCCCACTGTACCCTCGCACTAGCCAAACATGAATATTCCACCATGCAGGATTATTGAAGTAGGCAACTCCAACCGTCAATAACTGAGCAATTAAGCAGACATTAAAGACTATTGAAGTCGCATAAAAGCCGATCGCCATCCAAGGTGTAGGAGCGCGGTCGAGTTCCAAATCGGTTGTCATGTCAATTTGTTTTTGAGATTATAACGGTAATATAATTCGAGTATTGCAATGCTTCTAGACCTCGATCGGGTACTCTTTTTGACACCATGAGCATGACAAGTCCCTTGCAGATTTTATTTGAAGCGATCGACCAGGTGAAGGATGAACAAGAGCTGCGATCGCAAATCGTGCCCAAAATCGGTGAGTATTTTGCAGCTAAACGATCTGGAATCTTTTTCTTCGATCGACTTCCTTTAGCAGATAGCAATTTTCAGAAAACATTGAAAGTTGCGCTATCGATCGAACATAATCCTGTTGCACGTTATTTAGTGGAGCGCCATGCTCCTGTCCATGAAGCATTAGTGACATCATCACCCAAGGTTTGGACAATAATTTGTCCCCGCCCCGATCATTGGCACGTGATGGCGGGGCCGATTGTCAGTCGCGGTCAATTAATGGGTGTAGTGGGTTGTACGCGCGATCGGTCAATGCCCGCCTTTGATACACAAAATCTAGCGGATTTGAGTGCGATCTGTTTGCATTTGTCTGTTTGGGCTGCAACAGTGCGCGAAGCGAAGCTATCCCGTAGGGCATCGCAACACCAACCTTTCAAGAGCTCAGGCCTAACCCCTCGTGAATTGCAAATTGCCGAATTGGTTGCTTTAGGGCGAACCAACGCAGGAATCGGGAGGGAACTTTGGATTACTGAGAACTCAGTGAAGCAAGCTTTGAAGCGAATGTTCCGTAAGCTTGAGGTTTCGTCTCGTGCAGAAATGGTTGCACAGCTTTCAGCGACCAAATATAATTTGCCAAATGTAAAAAGCTCTCCATCCAACTTGATGCAGAACACCCACCAATAAACTTAACGCTATAAACCCTGAGAGCGATCGCATTGAATTGAAGGGCGATCGATCTACTGGTATTTTTAATGTATTGAGTATTGCGATCGCTTACCGTCGCAACTCCTTCAGTCCATCAACGCTCGTTTACAAACATCAAGTCCTTGAGTTAAGCATTGTTCTCGCCACTTGCGAGATCTGGGTGCAAACATTTCTACCAACTGGTTTTTTGTCCATTCATAGTTCTGGTCTGACTTACCCCACCAGTAAGCACGATTCTCCGCCCGCAATGCCTTCAAGACTTTAATCGTTGAGTAAGTGCCAAATTCTGCAGTTAGTAAATCATAGCGACACTCTGCTAGAAGAGCTTGGCACCAAGTTTTTAATCCACCGCGAATTGGATATGACACACCTTCTGTATTGTTCGGTTCTATTGTTTCTGCTCCAAATCGTTGAGCTAGTCTTGAACAAGATTCTGATGTTGCAGAGCCGTCAAACAAAAGCTTATAAGTTCCCCAGCGTCCTAAACCTGTGTGGAAATCAATATGCACTACCTCAGAAGCATTACCAATCCATTGGGGCAAATTGCTAGCTAGAATCTCTTGAGTTTTGGATGGAGCATGACCGCCAAAAAACAGCCCCTTTGGAAAATCGTATTGCCCTACAGGAAAAGTGTTCTTCAAACTCGTCATTCCATATCTCAAAATCAGCCAGAGAGATTGAAAAATATAAGGTTCAAAGCGTGATGGCGACGACTTTGGATTTAGAAAGGAATTGAATTTAGGATAATCCTTTGGGCTGCTATCAAAAACTTCTTCAGATAATAAAAAGTTACGGTTTAAGTCTATGTTGTTTTCATTCCAACGTCGTCGCCATGCAAAACCATAAGGATTCAGAGCATGAATAAATATAACCTTAAAATCAGGTGACAACGATTTGAGAAGTTGGTGATTTTCTAACAAGGTAAGTTGAATTGCAGAACCCAAAAAGCCTTCGACTCCATGCAAGCCACTAGAAATAACTACACATCGTCGTGGGTTGGAAGAACCACCGATAGCCACATCAATAGTTAATTCTTCACCAGTTGGACTAACCTGATCGATTGGATAGGCAGTGTGCTGATAACCCACAGATGAAG
Source organism: Microcoleus sp. Pol12B4 (assembly GCF_036701385.1). Lineage (NCBI taxonomy): Bacteria > Bacillati > Cyanobacteriota > Cyanophyceae > Oscillatoriales > Microcoleaceae > Microcoleus > Microcoleus sp. Pol12B4. The sequence continues at coordinate 25,575 of NZ_JAUBQR010000010.1, forward strand.
ATGCTGCTCGAAATCGCTCTCGTGCCGTAATGTAGTTGGGTGAAAATGCTTCTGAATAGCTCATAAATCTTGATTAACCACCAGTAAGCTTACAACTACGCTTCAACAAATAACTTAGAGCGTATAAGTATTAATTATACTGTAGTTGCTGTCTAACACTTCGAGCGCCCAAACCAATATCACACTATCCATAGGACAATAAGGCTAGAAACTCAGAGAGCGATCGCACCGCATTAAAGAGCGATCGCCCCCAGGTAATTTTGAAGTATGGGGTTGTGCGATCGAGTGTGGGAAACTACCATTCATCAAATGAATGATTAAATATTACTTTGTAGTCTGGGGCAGCAATTGATTTAGTGCACCACACAAGTATCCCTTCACCGTGTCTTTACTTGCACCCACCCCGCTGGGAAGGGTAAAGATCATCTCAACATTTAATAGATTTCCGTCCATTGAGGCAAATACATCAATTGGCAAAGCACGCTGAAATGCTGTGGCGGGATTTTCGGCTTTCATTACACCTAAGTTCAGATCCGTGCTGAGAGTCTTGATGCCTTCGCGGGCCAAAATGGGTCGTAATTGGGAAAATGCTCTCTCTATCGATAGCCCCTCAACCTGAATACGTGCAGAAAAGGCGGCACCATTCAAAAAGTCCCCCTTTTTTTGAAAGCTTTCCTCACAGGTTGTGGCAACAGCGGGGGTAGCTAAGCATATGAGAGCTAGAGTCAAGACAAGTGAGCGCATATTAGCTTACTTATAATAATGAAACAATCATCAAGATCATGATGCACCATCATAGGATAATTTAGCAAGTGATGCAAATGCCTTCGATGGTTTTTAGTATGAGTTGCAGTCCGGTTAGTATTTGCTGTTACTCTAGCAACTAGAGCAACTAGAAGAATTAAGGGTAAAGACTAAAAGGGCGATCGTACTGAATAGAAAATCGATTAAATCTGTGGTGGCATTTAAATTGTCTCTCAAAAGAACCAAAGTCTTGTGGGGATTAAGATTGGGTCATCTCTCCCGCCCTGAGTATACAATTTAAATGCGCGACAGCTTAAGGCTGAATTCTGATTTCTCAACAACATTTCGCTCGCTTCACGTAGGTTTGTTTGTAGCTCATCTAAAGTTTATCCTGGAGAATTCGCTCTCTTAAAAATCCGTAATATAGGCTACAGACAAACCAGTCTCATGCTCTTCCGATCGACCGGACTGAAAGTTCTGATAACGTTAAACTTAAACAGCTTGAATTACAAGCACAATCGAATCAAACTAAGTTTAGCATCTATCAACCACTCTACGTCAAATTATTTAGATAGACGCTCCATGACACCAGCTAGAGATCCACCAATGTTAGTAGATCCAATACGGCTCTCCAAAAGTATAGAATTTGGATATTTCGCACTCACATAATCCGCAGCGTGTAAACCATTTTTATCAACTTTATAGCCGCCTGTTTTTTTATCAATGATGACCATCTTGCCAACATTTTCTTCTAAGTCACTTTTGGGGTGGAGGCTGCTTTCATACAAATGTTTCGCACGACGCGGGACTTCTCCACGACTCACAAAGATTATTTACATACATTCCATTTTTGGTAATTTTTGATACTGGTACGGAAGTAACCTGTATTACGAGAATTCACCAGGTTTCTGGAGCGAGTTGTTGGGTTTTATCTGCGTGATACATAGTCAGTAGCACTGCAAGTTTGGCAACAGCGTCGGGAGAACGAGTATTTGCTGGTTCCGATCTGGGATCACCTTTAACTTATTCCATAATCGCGTCTTGCTCACTTACAGACTAGGTATTCAACTTAGCGATGATCGGACGCTCAAGTAACTAATTTCTGGCTAGCACACTCTTACGATAGACCTCTTAAAAAAGCAGGCAAGGCGATCGCGACCTGTACACTGTTAAAATCAATGATCGCACCCGGTCGAATTACTGCAAATATGTTGTAGTAGGATATATAATCCTAAGTTAGAATAATTCAGGCTCAGACACATAATCAGCTACTGGGATGTAAAAAATCTAAAGTTTCAAAAAACTTGAAGCGTCTGGGCCGAGTACGCCCAGAGAACTTTAAACATATGCTTTAGGTAGTGCGATCGCATAATTTATCTGGATGCGCTGGGACAAGCACCAATTCTTGGTTTTCCAACTCCAGCACAGGTATTATAGTTAAACATTAGACCATCATGCACTTTAGCCTTGAATGAGCGGAGAAAATATTGCCACTTGCTAACAAGCTGATGCTCTGCTCGTTTAAGTTTTCCCAACAGGCGATCGAACATAGCTGTCTCAGGTTCCCATATATCAATTCCATGCCTGAATAATCGGACTCATCGAAAAAAAAAATATGAAAACCACGCTGCCCGGTTACAAACTCTTATCGTTGCCCCTTCATGAAGGTGTCAATACAGTTATTTATCGGGGGGTTCGGGAGTCCGAGCCAACTCAGGTTATAGTAAAAACCCTCAAAGCCGAGTATCCCACAATAGAAGAAATCGCGCGGTTGAGACATGAATATAAAATCCTCAAAACTCTCGACATGACAGGGATTGTCAAAGCTCACTCTTTGGAAAAGCATAATAACGGTCTGGCGCTGATATTAGAAGATTTTGGGGGGAAATCTCTGAAAAACCTAATCGCAGCTAAACACCTTGAAATAAGCGAATTTCTAAGTCTGGCAATTCATCTGGCAGAGACCGTAGCTCATCTGCATGAAAATAAGATTATCCATAAAGATATTAAACCGCAGAATATCATTATCAACTCCAAAACAGCTCAAATTAAAATTATAGATTTTAGCATTTCCACGTACCTAGAGCGAGAAAACCAGAGCCTCAGCAATCCCAACTTGCTAGAAGGCACCCTCGCCTATATGTCTCCAGAGCAAACCGGGCGGATGAATCGCTCAATTGACTACCGCACCGACTTTTACTCATTAGGTGTCACCTTTTATGAAATTCTGACTGGAAAGCTGCCCCATCAAGCTACCGACCCCCTGGAATTAATTCACTGCCATATCGCTAAAAGACCAGTGCCACCCCATCAGCAAATCGGTGAGATTCCAGAAGCGATTTCTGACATCGTAATGAAATTATTAGCCAAAACCGCTGAAGACAGATACCAAAGCGCTCTGGGACTAAAAGCTGACCTAGAAACCTGCCGTCATCAACTGCAAACCCATGGGAAAATTGGCAACTTCTCAATCGGTAAGAGGGATAAATTTGGACAATTTCTCATCCCGCAAAAGCTCTATGGTCGCGAGCAAGAAGTAGCCACTTTGATGGAAGCCTTTGAGCGAGTCTCCGGCGGAAACAGCGAAATGATGCTAGTGAGCGGTTACTCAGGGATTGGCAAATCTTCTTTAGTGAATGAAGTTCAAAAACCCATTCTCCGCCAGCGCGGCTATTTTATATCTGGTAAATTTGACCAATTAAAGCGCAATATTCCTTATGCTTCTTTGATTCAAGCTTTCGCCGGATTGATGCGACATCTGTTAACAGAAAGTTCGGAAAAACTAGCCATTTGGAAACAGCAAATTTTAGAAGCATTAGGCTCCAATGGCCAAGTCATAGTAGATGTCATTCCCGAAGTAGAACTGATTGTCGGCCCTCAAAGAGCTGTTCCGCAATTGGGGCCATCTGAATCCGAGAATCGCTTTAATCGCGTGTTTAAAGAATTCATTCATGTATTTACTAAACCCTCACACCCGCTCGTTGTCTTTTTGGATGACTTACAGTGGGCAGATTCCGCATCGCTCAAGTTGATTCATCTGCTGATTTGTGACCCTGACAGCCAATATTTACTGCTGATGGGAGCCTATCGAGATAACGAAGTTAGTCCCAGGCATCCGTTGATGCTGACGTTGGAGGAGATTCAAAAGAATGGAGCGGTTGTAAATAATATCACCCTCCGTCCTTTGGATATTGGCAACGTCAGCTTGCTGGTAGCGGATACCCTGAATGAGTCTTCCGCGCCGAGAAACCGGGTTTCTGAATTGGCCGAGCTACTTTTCAATAAAACTCAGGGGAATCCTTTCTTCTTGACTCAGATGTTCGCTACTCTGCATCAAGAAAAGCTATTGACCTTTGAATTCAGTGCTGGGTGCTGGCATTGGTCATTGAACCAAATTCAAGCAGTAGGCATCACGGATTATAATGTCGTCGAACTGATTGCCAGAAATATTCAAAAACTCCCGGAGGAGACGCAGGAGGTCTTAAAATTAGCCGCCTGTATTGGAGACAAGTTTAATTTAGACGTTCTGGCTATTGTCAATGAAAAATCTCAGTCAGAAACGGCGGCTGATTTGTGGGAAGCACTTCAGGCTGGCTTGGTTTTGCCCCTGAGCGAAGCCTACAAAATCCCTCTCGTTTTTACCTCCGATGAAATGAGCAGGGAAGTAAAGGAGAGAAGATCTCCAGATTCTCCTCTGCTATCATGCTCACCTGGTCCTTTGCCTTACAGTCATCACGCGCCTATCGCTTACAAATTTCTCCATGACCGGGTGCAGCAAGCGGCGTATTCTCTTATTCCAGAATCTCAGAAACAACAGACCCACCTAAAAATTGGTGAACTGCTACTGGAGCATACTCCAGCAGACGAGATTGAAGAAAATATTTTTGAGATTGTCAATCAGTTAAATGTTGGGGCTGACTTCATCACGGAGCAGGCAGAAAAAGATCGTCTAGCCGGATTAAATTTAATAGCTGGTCGAAAAGCCAAAGCAGCGTCAGCTTATGAAGCTGCTGTCACGCAACTAAGAGTAGGGTTAGAACTCTTGGCAGAAAACAGTTGGCAGAGTAACTACGATCTGACACTAGCACTCTATGTAGAAGCGGTGGAAGCAGAATATATTAATACCAATTACGAAAAGTCAGCAAGAATTGCTGAAGTTGTTCTGCAACAAGCTAGCACCCTGCTCGAAAAAGTGAAAGTATACGAGCTACAAATCCAGTATTATATGGCCCAAAATCAGATGTTAAAAGCCATAGATACTGGACTGCAAGTGCTGGATATGCTGGGTGTTTCCTTGTCAAATGACGAGGGTAACGGGGGTTTTCTGGTTGAGTTGCCAGATATCGCAGACTTAGACAATATCCCAGAGATGACAGACCCTTACAAAATAGCAGCTTTAAGTATACTGACTTCTCTTATTTCTCCTGTTCTTACTGCTAAACCTGCAATTTTGCTCCCACTTGCAGTGACTTTGGTTAAAATCTGCATGGAGTATGGTCATTCGCCCTTTGCTGCTTTTGCGTATGCTTTTTATAGTGTAATACTGTGCTCGGTAATAGGGGATATAGATGCCGGGTATCAGTCTGGTAAATTGGCATTAAAGTTGTTGAATAAATTTAATGCCAACTCCCTTAAATGTAAAGTTAATCAATTATTTTATGGCATAGTTATACACTGGAAAGAGCCAGCTAAAAAAGCTTTGCTCCCCTTACTATCAGCGTTTCAAAGTGGACTGGAAACTGGAGATATAGAATATGCAGGTTATTGTGTTACTGTCTATTGTGCGAGCATATTTTTAACGGGTGAACAATTAGACCTTGTAGAAGAGGCACAAGAGCAATATCTTGATTTAGCGCTCAAACTAAAACAAGATTATTCTATCTATTACATCCAGATATTTCACCAATTGACGCTAAATCTTCAAAATGAATCTGAGGCCAAATGTCAGTTGGTAGGCAAAAGTTTTAATGAAACACAAATGTTGCCTGTTTTTATTGAAACTAACAATAGAATTTTGCTGTTTATTACTTATCTAGCCAAGACCATTCTCTTCTATCTATTTAAAGAACCAAAGAATGCCGTTGCCAACGCCAGTTTAGCTGCAGAGCACGCAGCCAGCGTGATTGGAATGGTAGTTTCTGCTCCTCACAACTTCTATTATTCCCTCGCTCTACTCGCTGTTTATCCTCAAGCTTCACACGCCGAACAACAACAATACATCAGCTTAGTTGAAGCTAATCAAGAAAAAATGCAGAAATGGGCATTTCATGCCCCGTCTAACTTCCAGCATAAGTACGAGTTAGTGGAGGCAGAGAAAGCACGGGTATTGGGAAAAATAGGAAAAGCGATGGAGTATTATGACGCCAGCATTCAAGGAGCCAGACAACAGGGATACATTCAGGAAGAAGCCCTAGCTAATGAACGGGCAGCCGAGTTTTATTTCTCTCGCGGCCGGGAGAAGATAGCGGAGATTTATTTGACAGATGCTTACTATGGCTATATTCGCTGGGGAGCGAAAACAAAAGTGCAGGATTTATCAGAAGAATATCCTGAATTCTTCTCGCGAATACTGACTAAAGAAGCCCCCAGCTTCGACGTATCCCGGACGACGTGCTCGACGACTACGGGGAGTTTTGCAGCACTGGATTTCGCCTCTGTGATGAAATCTTCTCAAGCTATTTCTGGCGAAATTGTTCTGGAAAGTCTGCTTTCTAAGTTATTGGAAATTGCGATTGAGAATGCTGGGGCTGAAAAAAGCTACTTAATTTTAGAAAAAGATGGTCAACTGGTGGTAGAAGGAACGGCAAGCATAGGTAATAATGAGGTAGTGGTGCTGCAATCGACACCAATAGAAACGAGCCATAAATTGCCCTTTTCTCTCCTCAATTATGTGGCTAGAACTCAGAAGAATGTGGTTTTAAATGATGCGAGTCAGGAGGGAATTTTTACCACGGATAGCTATATAGTTAACGCCCAACCCAAGTCAGTTTTATGTATGCCGATCGTCCATAAAGGAAAGCTCATTGGTCTGCTTTACTTGGAAAATAATCTGACAACGAGCGCGTTTACTCCCGATCGCCTGGAAGTTTTAACCGTGCTTTGTTCTCAAGCGGCGATTTCCCTGGAAAATGCGCGACTCTATGCCAATTTGTCTGAGGCGACGGACAACCTGAAACAAGCCAATGAGCAATTAGAAGATTACAGCCGGACTTTAGAACATAAAGTGGAAGAGAGGACGCAGGAATTAAACGCAAAAAATCTGCTCCTGAGCCAGGAAGTTCGCGATCGCGTGCAGATAGAGCAAGCTCTGCGAATATCAGAAGCGCAATTAAAAAAACAAGCCGAACAACTAGAGCTTTCTTTCCAAGAACTCAAGCGCACCCAGACCCAGCTAATTCAGACTGAGAAAATGTCCTCCCTCGGACAGATGGTGGCAGGGGTGGCGCACGAAATCAATAACCCGATTAACTTCATATATGGCAACCTGACTCACGTCAAGACTTACAGTGAAGACATACTAGGACTGGTGAAACTCTATCAAGAACAATACCCCCATCCCACAGCAGCGATTGTTGAGGATATTGAGGCAATCGAATTAGATTTCTTGATGGAAGACTTACCCAAAGTGCTGGATTCGATGAAGGTGGGGGCAGACCGAATTCGCGAAATTGTCCTCTCCCTGCGAAACTTCTCGCGACTGGATGAAGCGGAAATGAAAGAGGTCGATATCCATGAGGGCATCGATAACACCCTACTGATTTTGCAGCACCGACTGCAAGCCAAATTAGACCAGTCTGCCATTCAAATCATTAAAGACTACGGCCCGCTGCCGCTGGTGGAGTGCTATGCCGGCCAACTGAACCAGGTGTTTGTAAATTTACTGGCAAATGCGATTGACACTCTCAATGACCAAAGGGGACCGCGCACGATCGCAATCCGCACCTCAGTAGGGTATGGGGAAGAAAAATCCCCGATTTCCAATCCCCCCCTTGCGGAAAGCTCTACAGATTCTTCGGCTGAGGTGGATTCCCCCAACCTCGCCCTGGCCAGGAAAGCTCCCCAATTTGTTGTGATTCGCATTTGCGACAATGGCCGCGGTATGACAGAGGAAGTGAATCGACGGCTGTTCGACCCGTTCTTCACGACGAAACCCGTAGGGAAGGGCACGGGTCTGGGGCTGTCAATCAGCTACCAGATTGTGGTAGAAAAACACCGCGGACAGTTGAAGTGTGTTTCTCATCCCGGTGAGGGGGCAGAGTTCATCATTCAGATTCCTATTCGACAGGACTATCAAAAATTGGCTTTACAAAGCAAAACCTGATGAGTAGTTGTTATTGGTATTTCCATTCGTCTCTCTACAGGACTAAGTTGGAGGTATAGAATGCGATCGCGAAATTAGATTTCAACCGGGGAATCTAGCACTCACACTTCACTGTCCAAGGATTGGTCGTACCCGCAATCTCTCTTCAGTTCCAATTAGAATCTCCAACGATTAGCCTTTATTTGATTACAACCTGTAGCTTATAAGGACTTACGCTTCAGGGGGTAAGATTGTGAGTCCATATTTGGGTGCAGTCGCTAGCAGTTTATCGATCGCAGCTTGATCGGGCACAGGTGGATTGAGCGGATCGGCTACAGGTCTCCCAACTTCAGCAAAAAACATCTCCAAACCAGCAGGTGTTATCCAACACAACATTCGCGATCGCGCCGTTCCAGTATTTTTGAAACTGTGTTTTTGTCCCCTGGGAGAATGTAAGAACGTACCCGGTGTTGCCAAAATAGTTTGGTCATCTAAGCGAAACTCGACTTCACCCTCAAGAACGTAAAACGCTTCATCTTCACGGCTATGAATATGGGGAGGCGTACCGACATCAGGATTACATAAAATCTCAATCAGCGCATATTGCCCCTGAGTGTTCTGCCCCAATGCCTTGAACGTGACAGCATCACCGGCAACTGTCAAAACATCGCCTTCGTGAGGCATCATGACTATTCCTTGTTGGTTTAGAGTCATCTGAGCTCCTCGTTTCTGCTACACGAGCGGTGTACAAGTAGAGTTTTCGATTTGAATTTAGTGGAATTACGGCCTAGCTTTGGGGCTATTTGAATTACCACTTCACTCATAAGAGCGGGGGCTCGCATTAAGTTGAAGTATACAATGCGCGAGCGAAATCAACACATCTGCACTTAGAGCTTCTTGAAGTATCTGGCCACTGGGAATAGCTTGAAGCCCACCTTTTCATAGGTGTGACGGGCTCTTTCATGGCCGGGATCGCCCCCAGTCTCAACCATAGCAATAGACATCCCCGCATCTTTCATCCAATCCAGAGCGAATTCTATCAAAGCACTACCAATGCCGCGACCTTGAAAGTCTGGATCGACAGCAACCATGTAGATTTCACCCATGCTGTCCTCTGAGTGTAGTTTCACCGCCACAAAGCCCACAGTATAAGCGGCATCGATCGCAACCCATACATTTGTGTCCTCCGCAGCACAGACATCCTCGACAGCTTTTTGCTGGCTCACACGCCAATGATTGGGATAGAATGCCTGGTACACATCAGCGTTCATCGCTTTCTGAATCGAATCAAAGACTGGGGTCCATGCCCGAAGCGAAAGACGAATAACAGCATCAAGGTGGCGAGGGTCGTAGGGTTCAACTTGCATTCCCACATGAACTCCTGTTAACTCTGAAAGCTGGCGTTGCTGAATAAAAGTATGAATTCAAGATTTCCCAATAGCTATAAGCGAAAAGTTGATTCATACCGTGAATCGGCCAAGCCCAAAGTTTTATCATAGCTTAGTCGGCTGCAAGTGCTGTGTGCGCTCAAGAGTAGTGCGAAAAATCTCACTAAATCTAACTATCTGCACGCTTGTAATTAATCACCAAATCCAACCGGGATAAAGAACTTGTCGCTGATTCCCGCACATAAGAATCCACGGATTCATCATTCGCAAATGTTGTGAGAACTTCTACACACCGTCGATCGCCCACAGAAGCAAGAGCATTCACGATCGCCACTTGTACCGCCACATTATCCGTTGTATTCAGCGACTCCACCAAAATTTCAAAAGCAGAGGAACCCATCTGCCCCAAAGCCATCACAGAAGCAATATTAACCACAGGATTCGGATCGTCGATCGCCTTTTTTAATCCCTGCAAGCCTGCTTCAGGAAACGGCAACTCTGGATAATTAATCGCAATTTGTGCCAATACCTTCGCCGCACTCCCTCGCACAGTCACATTATCACTGTTTAACAATGCGTCCACCACCGATGGCACGGCATCTTCACCAATCACGCCCAAGGCTTTTACTGCCGCCCGACGATAGGTGACATCTTCTTCATCTAAAATGCTCACCAGTCGAGAAATTGTATTTTCATCGCGGGAATCGGCAATTTCAAACATTGCCCGATCGCGCAGATGAGGATTCGGGTGTTTTAGTTGTTCAAACAAAGCATCTGTTGTCATGGTTTTTGTGGTTTTATAGCAGTTGACAGTTGACAGTTGTATTGCGGTTCTCAAGCGTGGTGAGGTATGCCCTATGCCCTATGCTCTATGGCCTATGCCCTATGCCCTATGCCCTATGCCCTATTAAGATAGTTCGGATGTTACACAAGTATGAGCATCTACTTTAGCTCGAACCAACCAATCTGGGTCGGCCGCAGCGATTTCATAACCCGTGAAATCACCAAGTTTTTCTAGTGCCATTAATGCAGCATACTTCAAATCCCAGATTTTAGTTTCCAGACAGGCTTTCAATTCTGGAATAGCACGCTGTTCTCCCAGTTCCCCCAGGGCGATCGCCGCCCCTGCACGGGATTTCTGAAACTGGGGTTGGGAGTGATGCAAAGCTTCCAATAACAAATCGTAGGCTGGAGAATGTTTTAACCAACCAAACAATTTTACCACATGAAAATGCGCTCCATAGTCATTATTTGCTTCTTCAGCAAAGGTCGCAAACAGGGCTGCTGGTGCATCCTCTGAGTAATTTTTAAGGATCGTTTTAGCTGCTAAATAGCAACGTCCAAAATCTGTTTCGTATAATTGGCGAATCAAAAACGGTAAGTCGGGTAATTTTTCATAACTATGCACTAAATCTAAATCCCCTGGATAGTCTCTTAAGGTTTGTTCCAAATGGGGTTTAATGGTAGCAAAGGTCAGAGAATTGTCGGCAATTCCTGCTTGTGCTAACATTCTAATTCCTCTGAGCCGAAAGACTAAAGATACCGGACATCTGGCAATGTTTGGAATTGCATCGTAGTAACGCGCATCTATCAAATCCTGAATAGATAATCTGCGCCCAAGGACATTTTTGTGTTGCAACATCGCGACAACTTTTCCCATTTGAGAAAAGTCTCGGGTTAAGCGACAAATTGCGGCGATCGAAGCACTAGCAGTCGGCGGGTCAATATCATCGACAAATCTGCGAATTCTGGCTACGGCTGGCTGATAATCTAATTTAGTCAGGGTGTGGATAATTACCCGGTAGGTTTGTCCCGGTTTATCCAGCAATTGAGCAATTTCTGCTAAAATATCGGGATCTTGAGTGCCAATTTCGCCGATCGCCCAAACAGCATTTTCCACCGTGTAGCAGTCATCATCCGCCAGACAGGTGCGAATCACCGGCAATGCTTGCACAGCTTGCAGTCTTCCTAATGTTTCCACCGATTTGCGGCGCACAATCCGATTTTCCAGCACCGGATCAGTTTGTTGTACTGCTCGCATCAGTGCTGCGATCGATCGATCTGTTGAGAAATTGATCAAGTGGGAAGCAGCTATGTAGCGGGAATCCTCTTCCCCGATTTCAGCTTGGGGCGTATCTAAAAGGGCGATCGCCTGGTCTTCCGTTAAATTAAAAAAACTAAAAAAGCGTTTATCCATAAAATTACCAGTCTGCAAAAACTATAATATGATATGCCTATTAAAATACAATAACAAGCCTAGGAATTCTTTACCCTTACCTCACCAAAATTGGTAAAGCAATGAGCCAAGAGTTCCTAGACTTGTCGGGGTATCAACTACCCAGTTGCGACATTACAAACCTGCCAATTAATTAGGACAGGGAGTTGATCGCGTAGTCGAGGAGAGCATTGTACTCAGTCAAAGCTTGAGCGGACATATCGCGAGGAGCGCAACCGCGATTGCGAGCAAAGCTTAATGCTTCAACGTAAGGAGCAGTAGGCAAGCCCAAAGCACGATAAACTTCGCGTTGACCAGCAATACCCCATTCGTCCAGAGGGCCTGTGCCGCCAACAACTAAGCAGTATTGCACCAAGCGCAGGTAGTGCTTGATGTCACGATGGCATTTTGCTTTGAAAGTATCGGTGGAGTTAGCTTGACCGGATTCGTTCAAGTAAGGATACTTTTTGATGCAAGCATCATAAGCTTCTTTAGCAACTGCGTCGAGGTTGGTTCCTAGTTTTTCAGCAGCTTCTAAACGAGCAGCAGAGCGTTGGATAGAACCTTGAACGGATTCTAAATCTGAGGTGCTAGGGAAGCGGCCTGCTGCATCAGCAGAGGCAATAGCTGTGGTGAGAACTGATTTCATTTCCTAAAACTCCTAAAGTGATTTTGATGACAGTGAGCGTAGTTTCAATTTTGCTGAGCCAATTGCGATTAGCGACGGACTAGCTCAGTGCAGAAATGATGCGATCGAAGTAGCTGGAAGCTTCAGCAACGAGGCTAGCACAACGATCTTCTACTACAGGACTGCCCATTTTGCGGAGCTTAGCACCAGCAAATTTTTCGCTAGGATTGTCTTGGATGTGAGCAGCGGCTTGAGCCTTCATGATTTGAACGGCACGCACGGTGGAGGTGGTGGGCACGCCCAAAGCTGCGTAGGTTTCTTTCAAACCATTCAAGCAACGGTCATCAAGAACAGAAGCATCACCAGCCAACAAAGCGTAGGTTACATAGCGCAAAATGATTTCTGCATCGCGCAAGCAAGCAGCCATGCGGCGGTTAGGATAGCAGTTACCACCAGCTTGAATCAAGCCTTGGTTTTCGCAGATCATACCGGCAACAGCATCAGAAACCATGCAGCTAGCATTGCTGGCGATCGCGTTTACAGCATCCAAGCGTCGGTTGCCGTTGGCAACGAAAGCTCTCAGGGCACTAATATCACCGACGGTGGAGGTGCTGGCATCGGCTGCAACTACAGCTCTTGAAAAAGCGTCAAGCATTGAGTTCTCCTTAACTTAGAAAAATTATTTCTGATCTTAGTTGGTCAACTTGGTGACTAACTTAATGGTTTTGAATATATCTCTGGGGTGTTGCCTCTGTCTCATTCCTGAGAAACAAAGTAACAATTTGTTACTTTTGTGGCTAAAAGCACTTTTTTTTCGTGAACAGGGTCGCAAAAAGTGGAGTTCTGAAGACAAGAATATTTTGGCTCTTGCCCCTGTACAATGTTTTTCATGAACAATATTAAGCAGTTTGTTGAAAATTCTCTAGGACGGTGGCGATCCCAGCGCAGCGCCCATCATTTGACTTTCAGACACTTTGAAGCTGTGCAGTCAGTCATTGATATCGTTGCTATCTCACCGGGCGATCGGGCAGTAATGGAACTCTGTCAATTGTATAATGTTGACCCATCCCAAGCAGTAATGCCTTTTCAAATGAGTTGGGAGGGTGAGTCAGATTGGGACGAGAATTCTGAGGTTAAGGGGAGTTGTATTCTGGTACCAATCCCAGATCCAAATGTACCCAATCAGGGTAAGTTATTACGAGATCAAGGTTATGCTGAAACTATTGCCGCAGCAGGTGACTATCACATCACAGAGGATGGAACTTTTGTGCTGTTGACTAGCTATGAACACGCCGCAGCGGAAGAAAAAATATGGTTTGCTAATCCTAATTTACGGTTTCGTGTTTCCCTAATTAAAACCAGTGGAGGAAGTGGGGTAGTAACGGCGTCATTTTCCTCAGAGATTCGTTCGCTTTCAGGGAATTAGTTAATTGCTAATTGCTATTAATCAACTTTCTTCTATCTTTTTCTTAGCTTATGAATTCCGTTAAAAGCAATGATTTAATGACTTTAGCTCAGTGGATGGCTGGGGATTTTAGTAACTATCAACAATCTTTTAATAACCCACAACAATTTGCCCATATTCGGATATTTTTTCGTCCCTTACCCTTTGAATTTTTCAATGCCATTGGCTTTTACTCTGAACAGGTTTACGATCACGATATGTGGACTCCCTATCGTCAGGGAGTTCATCGCTTAATAGACCAGGGAGATCAGATTTATATTGAAAATTATAGCCTCCAAGACCCCATACAGTACGCCGGAGCCGCACGAGAGTTAAGCATTCTCAAAACTATTAAACCAGAGAGTCTGCAGCGACGTTATCACTGTTCCATGATTTTTAAACGAGACGGCGAAATGTTTCGAGGCTGTGTGGAACCTGGAAACCTTTGTCTCATCGAAAAAAGAGGTTGTTCTACCTACCTAGTCAGTGATGTCGAGATTACAGAAACAACTTGGAGGAGCCTCGATCAAGGTCTGGACGTAAATACCCATCAACAGGTTTGGGGGTCGGCTTTTGGCTCTCTACAGTTTGAAAAGCGTCAAAGTTTTGCCACTGAGTTACCTCACATCTTATAACTTATCGGCTTAATAATTTCAAGTCACATTGGCCATATATTACAACTTTTAATTTTGTACTACAGAAAAAATATTGCAATAAAAGACTCCGAACCCAGATTTCAACCTCTTTGTGTAGTACAAATAAGCTCCATGATCTGATTTTATGTTAAGTTATGTAAAGTTTTTTAATATAACCTCTAAGTATGGTAGTTTCTCATGTAATACAATCGTGGAGATTTTTTAAATGGTTTTTGGACCTGCATCTCGACTTGGAGTCAGTTTATTTGAAGAAACACCTCGTTTAGAACTAATTCCAGGACGTTCACAAGAAGAAGTAGAAACCATTATTAATGCCGTTTATCGGCAAGTTTTGGGTAATGCTTACGTCATGGAAAGTGAACGAGCGACGATTCCTGAATCCCAATTCAAAAGTGGTGAATTCAGTGTGCGCGAATTTGTCCGCGCTTTGGCAAAATCAGACGCTTACCGCTCTCGCTTTTTTGATACTTGTCCTCGCTATCGGTTTATTGAACTCAATTTCAAACATCTTCTAGGTCGGGCTCCTGATGGCTTAGAAGAAATGAGGGCACATAGCACAATTTTAGATACTGAAGGCTTCGAGGCAGAAATTGATTCTTACCTCGACAGTGATGAATACCAAAATGCCTACGGGGAAAATATCGTTCCCTATTTCCGAGGCTACAAAACCCAGCCAGGACAAAATATGGTTGGGTTTACTCATATGTTTGCTCTCTTGCGCGGAGCTTCCAGTAGCGACCTCAAGGGCAGTCTTTCTGGAAAAACCCCTGTTCTGAATAAATTCGTGATTCAGCAAACCCCCCTACCCATAGTTCCCCCTTCAGGTGGTGCAGTTGGAGATGGTTGGGCATTCCAAGAGTCTGGTATCAATTCACGTACTCGTGCTGGATTAGGCGCCTCAGCAGAAGGTAAAGTTTATCGCATTACTGTGACTGGATATCGTTCTTCAGCAACGACTGTGATGAACCGAGTTTCTAAATTTCGCTCTAGCAATCAAGCCTATCTCGTACCATTTGATAGGCTCTCGCAAGAATATCAACGCATCCACAAACAAGGCGGCGTAATTTCCAGCATCACTGCTGTCAACTAACAACCGCTCAAACTTCTGCCTTAACGACTTGGGGAATTATCTCCCTGAGCGTGTCTTTCACAATCCCTAATTCTCTGTTTTGAAGCGTTATTTATTCTTAGGAGAAACTCAATGAGTGTCGTTTTAGATGCGCCAGTAGAACTTTGGCCTACCAGCAGCTCCGATGATAAACAGGCGGTAATTCGCGCTGTTTACAAGCAAGTATTGGGCAATCCCCATGTCATGGAAAGTGAACGCCTGACGATTGCAGAATCCAAGTTGTGCGATGGCACGATAACGGTACGAGAATTTGTCCGCGCTGTGGCTAAATCTGACTTTTATCGCCGTCGGTATTTTGAATCCTGCGCTCCTTACCGCTTTGTCGAGCTAAACTTCAAACATTTGTTGGGACGTGCTCCTTTAGCTCAAGAGGAACTTTCTGAGCATATTTGTCGGTGTACGCAAGAAGGCTACGAGGCAGAAATTGATTCTTATCTCGATAGTCCAGAATATCAGGAAAAATTTGGCGAGAATACAGTTCCTTATTATCAAGGGGCAAAAAGTCAAGTCGGACAAAAGCAAGTTGGTTACAATCGTACCCTTTCCCTGTATCAAGGTTATGCAGGAGTTGATAGTGCTTTTACCGGTTCTCGCTTAGTAGATTTTGTGGCTGGCAATAGCGGTAACAAGATTACTTTACCAACAACAGGCGGTCGGATCAGCGCTTACAAAGATGCTACCGAAAAGACCTTCAAGATTTTAGTCAAGGGGTCTAAATTTGATAGTCCTCGCCGAGTAAGTAACACTGAATATCTTGTATCCGGTGCGAATATGACTCCGCAAATTCAGCGAATTCATCGTGCAGGTGGCAAAATTGTCAGCATCACAGAAGTTGATTAAGGCATAGAGTGACTAGCGGGTAGAGAAGTAAAAAGTTACTTCTCTATCCCTTTCTGAAACAAGCGCGATTTTTATCTTATCACCCTCGCAATTATGAAATAGATAACGATAGAAATAGATAGTTTTTCTCTGCCTAATTAACAGATGTGTTCGCCTCTTTCAAGCTATTTCAACTAACAGTGACTTTTTTTTACACTCTCAATCAAACTTTAATTAACATTAGGAAAAAACCATGTCCAGTTTAACAGCCGCTTTCGTCAGTGACCTAGTAGAACTGCGATCCAATGCAACGGAAGACGATTTACAAGTCGTTATTCGTGCTGCTTACCGACAGGTGTTAGGAAATACTCACCTGATGGAAAGTCAGCGTCTCACCAGTGCTGAATCTTTGCTTCGCAATGGTGATATTACGGTGCGTGAATTTGTCAGACAAGTAGCCAAATCCGACCTCTATCAGTCTCTATTTTTTAACACCAATTCTGCCTATCGGTTCATTGAGTTAAACTGCAAACATTTGCTTGGTCGGGCTCCTTTAGAACAGACGGAGATTTCTGAGTACGTCCAAATTTGTAACGGTCAAGGCTATGAAGCCGAAATCGATTCTTATATCGATAGTGACGATTACAGCAAGAACTTTGGCGAGAATATTGTCCCTTATCCTCGGAGCATTCGCAGCCAAACTGGTATCAAGAATGTTGGGTTTAATCGGATGCTTTCTTTGCTGGGAGGAGCAGCTACTAGCGATAGCAGTAATCAAGCTCAATTAATTGCTACAGTTGCGAGCAATCTGCCTCAGAAAATCAAACTTTCTAGCATTGGTACCAGTGGAACATCTAGCACAACTGGTAAACGTTTTCGGATTACTGCTGCTAAGTCTGGTGGTGCTAAGGTCAGAGTGAGCAATATCAGCTATGAAGTCAGCTATGCTCAAATGTCTAAGCAAATTAAAAATATTCAGAAAATGGGAGGCAAAATTCTCAGTATTACTGAAGTTGGCTAAATTTACCTAGACCTCACCTTTGTCTTCATTGAAGTTTGGTATCTCCTGCTTTCTATAGAGCGAGTTTATTATTCGCTCTTTTTCTTCTATGTAACACTTGAAAATAAAAATAAATCACTCAGTTTTCAAGCTGAGGATCTGAAAAATGCTACCCCCAATAGCTTGTAAAAAAATTCAGGCTTGGATCAGAAGTCGTCACCTAATTTTTTGCGGTCAATTGCTAGTTTTTGAAACTTTAGACTATCCAGCAGTTGAGCGATTTGAGGAATGTGTTAACAGTCTAGGAGGGTGCTTAATTTCTGTTGAACCAGCCAAACGACTTTGGATGGGAAATCATCGACAAGTGATTCTCTATCAGGCTAAAGCCAGTTTGCATACACCTCATCATGAACTGCGGCAATATTGGTTCAAGTACGGCTGTTTTCAGACTCGATTTGATCAAAGAGCTTAGCTATAACAACCGCCCAGGTTATTAATTATTAAAATATCTTTGATTATTTGCATAATTAGGAACTTTTTGGTTACAATTAAGGAAAAATTATACTTTGTTGTGGTTATGGATATTCACGAAATCGAAACGTCTCTGAACAATCCTGATTTTCAGTATCGACTCAAGGCCGTCGCGGCTCTCAAGGATTATCAACCAGAGATTGCTGTTCCCTTGCTCAAGGGCAAACTCGATGACCCGGAATTCTTAGTACGTTCCTTTGTCAGCAGGGCGTTTGGGACACAACAAACCGCTGAATCCTTCGCCGCATTGCTCCAAATCATGAAATTTGATAATACGCCGAATGTGCGAGCTGAGGCTGCTAATTCTCTTTCGCTGTTTGGTCGATGTGCTGCATCTCATTTAGTCTCGACTTTTTTTCAGGATGACCACTGGTTAGTTCGTCGTAGTATTTTGGCGGTTTTGGTTGATATGGACTGCGAAAACGAACTTTTTGAGGTCTGTATGGAAGGCTTAGCTGGCGAAGATATGACCACCCAGGAAGCGGCTGTGGATGCACTTGGTACATTAGCCGGAACGACTCAGGAAGCGGCTGCGCTTTCTCAGTTATTAATGCTGGCTAATTCTGAATCTGAAGGTATGCGTCAGCACGTCGCATCTGCTTTGCAACATTTCGACGATCCGCAGGCTAAGGAAATTTTAAGTCAACTTCGGCAAGACTCAAATCATCGAGTTGTTGCTGCTGCTTTAGAAAATCTGCTATAGACAATAAATAGTAATAAGTCTGATACTTTTTAGTGGGTTAAGCTTGACTAAAATTTTTTAAGCCTGTGATTAAATGGTCAAAAGAGAGGCTCAATAAATCCCGCTCTTCAGAATCAAATTGCTGCAAACTAACTTTTTTCAACTGTTCTAGTCCACAGAGCATGGCCGAAACAGGAACCCGCAATTCTTGATAGAGTAGCTCCATGTTTCTGAGTCCTTCTTGGCTAGTAAATTGAGGACTGTTACCTGCAATGCCATAGGTGATACAGCGTAGGAACTGCCAAAAATCTCGCCAACAGGCTTCAGCACGTTCGGGAGGATAAAGATCATTACCAGGCTCAGTGATATCGGGAAAGTCTGCTAATACTTTTTTCCTCGCATCAGCAACAATATTAGGAGCTTGCTCTCGCAATAATCTGGCTTTTTCTAGCATTAAAGAGAGATGAGGATGAAGATTTTTAATGCGTTCTAAATCCTCATTTGTGAGATATCGACTTTGATTGTCAGCATCTTGAAAAATTGCAATTACTTCCTCTGAATATAAGTTTTTCCAAGTGGCAAAACTGACAATTCTCGCTTGGGGAATTAATTGCTTGGCTCTTTCACTTAATTGCATATTTATTAAATTACACTTACTTAATTTACTAGGATAGACTAAAATTATGAGCGAATTGGTTAAGATTTATTACAAATGCAGCCGTTAAATGATGGTTGGTACAGGGCTTCTCTGGGGAATCCTGAGTGCACCACAGATTTTTGTAACGAAATATTACTTTGTTTGTCAAATACAGAGACAAGATTTAAGGTAATCCCTTATGATCTTGTTTTGAGGGAAAGAAGATTGAAGGAGCTAGATTTTAATCTATGTTTAAGCCGTTTCAGGAATTCTTAGAAAAAGAACTGTTTGGACGTTTTGCTCTAGAGAGTCGTCCCATTCCCTCTGGGTTGGAATCGGTGGTGAGTGAAAGAGGCAAAAATCCCGCCACGATTCAAAGTTGGTGCTATCAGTGTCCCGAATTGCGAAAAATTCGTTACACCTACATTGATGCTGGAGAAACGGCACAAATTTTTAATAGTGTCATTTATCCGAATTATAATTACGATTTGCCTTTGCTAGGAATTGATTTTTTAGCATTTGGACAGAAGAAAATCTTGGTTGTCTTAGATTTTCAACCTTTATTCCGCGATCGAGCCTATATAGACAAATATATCGAGCCAATGAGCGCAATTAAGGATAAATACAAAGATTTAACGCAAGACTTAGAAATGAAGTTTTACGATGCGAATCAGTATTTTTCTAAGAACTTGCTATTTGCTAAAACAGATGCAGAAACGGTTGTAAGTCGTTTGTTTCCAGCCTATCAAGAATATGTCCAGTTGTATTGGCAAATGGTAGAGCAAGCCTCCCCGCTTAACACTCCAGAAGAGATGCAACGGATTGTGAAGGCACAAAAAGATTACGATCAGTATAGTGCGGAACGCGATCCCGCATCAGGGCTATTCGGCAGCTATTTTGGACATGAATGGTCAGATAGATTTCTGTACGAATTTTTGTTTGAAGATGCTGTTCCCTTAGCAGTTCCAGCGGGAGTAAGATAAGTTAAAAATGACTCTTTATCAGCCTTTCTTAGATTACGCTCTCCCACTTTTAAAAGCACGACTTGACTTGGCTCCCTATCCCATTCCCGAAGGTTTTGAACGGAAGGAAGCTATAACTGGAAAGGGGAAAAAAGAGCAGTTGGTTGTGACGACAAGTCATGCTTTTAAGTCCTCAAAATTACGGCAAATTCGGGCTGCTCATGTTCAGGGTGGTGATGCTCTCCAGGTACTGAATTTTGTCATTTTTCCCCAGTTAAATTATGACTTGCCCTTTTTTGGTGCGGACTTAGTAACCTTGCCGGGGGGACATTTAATTGCTTTAGATATGCAGCCTCTTTTTCACGATTTGGCTTACCAGAAGCAATACTCAGAGCCGATTTTACCGATTTTCAACAACTATCAAAAGGAGTTGCCTTGGGGAGGAGATTTTCCTGACGAGGCAAAACCTTTCTTTTCACCTGCTTTTCTTTGGACTCGTCCGAAGGAAACAGAGGCTGTGCAAACTACGGTCTTTGAAGCTTTTAAGGATTATCTTCAAGCTTATCTCGATTTGGTTGAGCAAGCGCAACCTATAACTGATAGTGAAAGATTGTCTGAGATTCTTCATGCTCAACGGAATTATATCAATTATCGTGCTGCAAAAGATCCCGCTAGAGGAATGTTTATTCGGTTCTATGGTGAGGAGTGGACTGAGGAATATATTCACGGTTTTCTGTTCGATTTAGAACGCCAAATTCCAGAGGTTCAACAATCAGTGTAAATTTATCCTACCTGAGAGCGAAGACTCTGAGCCGTATTGTTACGAGTAAAAGCATTCCAAGTTCCTAATTCTTTGGGATCGCGACTACAAAGCATGGCTTTCATCTCTTGGGTTATTCCTTGTGCTAGGGTAAAATCAGCCCCAGCAATACTCTTTAACTGCTCTAAATTTGCCCCGGTTAAGTCAGCCCCTCGTAAATCCGCTCCTTGTAATTCGACTCCAATCAAGATAGTATTTCGTAAATAAGCACCAGTCAGAAAGGCATTCTGAAGACTTGCCCCACTTAAGGCTGCTCCCTCTAAATTTGCCCCAGTTAAATCTGCTCCACTGAGATAAGCACCTCGCAGATTACAGCCATGTAAATCGGCTCCTCTGAGGTAAGCTGTATTCAGAAAAGCTCCACTGAGATTGGCTTGGGGGCCAATTGCTCCTGAATTTTTGTAATTAAATCCCTCTGGCCAAAGGGTATGAGCATCATATTGAGCTAATTTTAATTTAGCCTCTTGTAGCTGGGCATCGACTAAATTACAGCCATGTAAATCGGCACGAAAAAGATAGCTTTCTTGTAAATTAGCTCCACTCAAATTGGCATCTCTGAGATTTGCCCTTCGTAAATCAACCCCTTGAAGATTTGCCCCTTGCAAATTGGTTTGACTAAGGTTTGCCCCAATCAAGTTTGCTCCACTGAAATCAATACCAGATAAATCCATCTGGCTGAGGTTGATTCCCGGGATGTTGGTTTGAGCTAGACTTTTCTGTTGCTGAATGGTTGCCAAGACTTCTATTGCAGAAAGGGGTTCGGAGAGGAAAGATGAGTGTTGACGAGGTGACATTATATTTTTCTGAATTTTTATTGATCGAGTTGCTCAAAATTGTCCTGTGTCATTTATCCTAGAATTTGAAGGATTCCAGACTGACGTTTGTTTATTTTTCTTAACCAAAATCAGCTCTGATTCCCAGTTCGGCTAAGCTCAGGTCAAAGCCTAAATCCCCGTTTTTCAATGAGATTTGTCTCAATCCCTCTGATTCCTCTCGCTAAGTTGACACAGAAATGCTGCTAACACCACCTATGACTATGATGGATTTCTTTCGCAAGAGTGAGGGCGTTTGGTTTACTCAGCGAACAGTCCATAATTTTGATACTGCTGCGGCTGATGAGTCGGGAGAATCCAATGTGATCGTTGACGTTTTGTCAATAGATGATCCCAGACTTTTAGATGTTTGTCAACAGCAGAATGTCGATCCCGCTTTAGTTAGTGGGGGATGCAGTTTTATGTGGCAGGACAATTTAGATGATACAGTTCCGAACCAAAACTATGCTGCTATTCTTTTAGATGTGCCTAATCCTACTAATCCGAGAACGGGCAAGTTTCTGCGAAATCGGGGCTATGTTGAAGGTATTCCGGTCATCGGTGTTTACCATTTTGCGGATGATGGGGTGTTGACTATTGAGACGGAATATGAGACTAATCAAGGACAGGAACGCTGTTGGTTTATTAACGATCATTTTCGGGTACGGGTGATGACTGTGCAGATGGTAAATGGGGTTAAACAAATGGCATACTGTTCTGAGCGTCGTTGTGTTTCTCACTCTGCTTTAGAAGAGATGATTGAACATAATCGCTTGAGATTTTCTGGGGTGGGTGTGCTGTCACCTTAAAGCACAAATATCCAGTCTCTTGCAATCGCAGCTACACACACAGTCAAAATATCCCGGTGATTGAAATTGCGGTAACATAAACAAAAAATATCCAGACGACTGCAATCGTATCTACACACAAAGTTCGCCTACGCGGACTACTTATTGAATTCTAAAAATAAACTATGTCTGAAAACGAAGAATTGAATCCATCTGATAATGAGGAAACTGTTGCCGCTTCACCAGAGACTAATGTTGAAGAATTGGCCGAAGTAATTGCTGAATTTGAGCAATATCGGGAACGTTTGGTTAATGAAACGATGACGGCGGCACAAAAGGCAAAATTACCTCCGAAGGCGGCGATGGCTAAAATTGAGCCGGAACTTGCTAAAATTGATGCGGGACTGGAGACTCTTCGCGCTCAATTGGCGGCTCTAACTACTAATAATTAGGTAATAATTATGGTCAATTCTAAGGCTCAAGCTGAGGCAGATCCAATTCTATTGGCTCACGCGGAAACAGATGCTTTTCTTCGGGAAGTTACTGAACAAATAGATTTAGATACTTTTGATGTTAATGATTCCAATCTGTTGAAGCGGTTGGTTGAATGTTTGGGAGATACGCGGGGGATGACTCGACTGCGTTTCGCGGAAACTTTGGCTGAAATTGGCGAAGCGGCGACTCCTTTTTTGTTGGATGGTTTGGCAAATCATGTTAATCCGGTTGTGCGGCGTGCTACTGCTAAAACTCTGACTTTGATTGCTGATCCGACTGCGGTTCCTCATTTAATTCATGCTTTGTTGAATGATCAGGATACGGTGGTTAAGGGTTCATCAATTGGCGCTTTGGCGAGGATTGGGGAGCCGTCTGTGCAGGCTTTGTTGGATATTTTAGGGTCAACTGATTTGCCAGAGAGTACGATCGGTCATGCGGCTTGGGCGTTGGCGTTTATTGGGGCGGGGGCGAAGGAGTATTTGTATCAGGCGATCGCCTCTGATTCGCCTGTGGTGCGTGGTGCGGTGGTGGGTGCGATCGCCAAGGTTGCACAGGAAGAACCGAAGGATGAATTATTCGAGATTTTAGTTAAGTCTCTGACGGATGTTGATGTTGATGTGCGTTGTGAGGCGGCGGCGGCTTTAGGAAATCTGGCTTATAAACCGGCAATTCCTAATCTGATTGAGTTGCTGGATCATGGTGATGGGGAAACTCGTAGGGCGGCGGCTTTGTCTTTGATGAAAGTAGGCGATCGGGCTGCGATTGAACCGCTACAAGCTGCATTGGAAAGGGAGTCAGAAGCGGCGATTCAAGGTGTAATTAAGTTGGCAATTTCTCAAATTAAGTAACTAAAAGTATGACTAAATCGGGAACTGGGCGGATGTTGCTTTCTCATAATTTTGATATGCCAGATGGTGTTTTTCCCACCTTAAGTCGGGAAGAATTTACTCGGGTATTTGCTGAGGGTTTAAGCCAATATCCTGAGATTAAGTGTCGTCAATTAAATCATGCTCATTGGATGGTAGAAGTTTTATTTTCTACTGATGCTTTTTCTCCGCCTCAAGTGGGAGAATTTTGTGCTCAAAGTTTGGTGGATAAGCGGATGAGTCAGGGGAAAATTGATGATTCTTTTCCTGATATTTTGATTTTAGCGGGATTGAAGAAGACTCCGCCATTGAGTAGCGATGCTGAGGCGTTGCAACCGGGAGAATGGGGGGTGGATGTGGTGGAAACTCAGTCTGCTGAGAGTTTTTTGATGGCGATGGGGTGGGAGGGGAAAACGGCGGGGAAAAGTATTGAGGATGTTTTTAAGGTTGAAAGGAGAAAAGGGTAAAGGGTGAGTTAAGGTGCTACGATTTGTTCCTAGTGAACTACAATGTCTGGCATTTTTCCGTGAGGATATAACTCAACCCCCATTTCTCGAAACTTCTGAGTTTTATTGATAACGTTTATTAGTCTGTTGGTAAAAATCATGATATTAACTGTTTTGAATCAGTTTAGCAATATCTTCATTAGATTTATCTATTGATGAACTATTTCTAAAAATGAATCATAAAAATAGCCGTCGAGACATCATTCACCGCCCAAAATGTGCCTAAGACATTGCGAGCAACTGCAAAGAAAAACCAGGCCAGAATGCTGAGATACTCATCGCTGGTAGTGCTAATATCGGTGATACCAGTTTCACAGACAGATAGGGCAACTAGGCGACATTGCTGGCAGCGCAGGTTAAAGATTTCTGGTAATGTGAGACATTCATCTTAATAGTTGATTTCTAATGCAATCTGTAACTTGCGTTTCCTCAACTGGAAATCCATGATAAGTGAAATAACCCTGTTCATTAGAGGCGTTGTCTGCATGAAATATATAATATAGTCATTTCAAATAAAAAAGAGACACTATTGAGCGCAGTAGGCACAGATGAGTTCATCTAAAGATGTGCCAGGAGGAGCATACATTCTGCCTCGCTTCAAGGCACTAAAATCGTGTTCAATATCGTTCAGGTCGGGAGAATATTTCGGGAGAAAAATAACTTGATGACCCGTTTCCTCTACCAGTTCTCGAATGGCTGTTTTTCGATGAATCGGTGCATGATCCATGATTAATATAGATGGCTTTGTTAGAGAGGGTAATAAATATAAAGATAACCACCCTTCAAAGCCTTCTGCATTGAGGCTTCCCGTAAAAACCATTGGGGCAATTAAGTCCTTTTTTCCTTTCCGTCTTCCAGCTACTAAATTTTCTCTTGTTCCCCGTTTGCCGGACTTTTCACCCCATATTTTTTTTCATTTTTTTGACCAGCCATAAGCACAATCTAAAAACGGCTCAAATCCTGATTTATCAACAAAAACCAGACTTTGACTTCCCCATAATTTAATCAATTCTCTGAGATGAGAGTAGTATTTCATTCTTTATTCTCGGTTTCTCTCCTGGTAACGAAGTTCTTTTTTTCGGGTAATTTTCATTTCTTTAAGAGCATAAGATATGGCACTGGGTCTGGTTCCAAACTTATTGGCTCTGTCGATTAATCTGGCATCTGGATTCTCTTTAACATCCTTTTCCAATGCCTGCCAATCTAGTTTTCTCTTACGTCTTTTTACCTTTGTAGCTTGAAGGTATGACCGACCGAGCCACCGATACATCGTTGCTCTTCCTACCTTAAATAGGACAGCAGCTTGGGCGATACGACCGCCATTTTCTACATATTCCACTACTCTTTTTCTCAAATCTATGCTGTAAGACATTTCCTAACTGGTTAAGGATTTTTTTTCATTTTACCTCATCGTTTAATATTCTCATTCTTATTTGAAATGACTATACAATTAAACGTAGATTGTTTAGAAAATTTTTCCACCCCCTCTTTAAAATCCAGAAAAAAGTCTTTGACGTTGATGGGGAAAAGCGGAACTTTATATATCGATCGCGCTCGACTGTATCAATAATTCTTTCGTTACCTGTAATTTGATCTATCTTAAACTCGATTTAAACCTTGCCACCTTCTCATTAAACCAAGTCTTAATATGAAAAATTTTATTTTGAATTTAATTGTTTAATTTAAGTTCTATGGTTTTAATAATAAATTAGTTTAAAACATTCCTCAAGCCAACAATTCACTCACAGCTAGGCGAAAACCTGCAAGCACACTTTGAGTGTTAACCACTTCATCCGCATTAAACAACCGCCAGCGTTGCCCTGCATTCACAAATATTAATCTAGCTTCAGGAAATAGCAACCAAACTTCTAAACATCCCGATTCCAAATATTCCTGAGCTTTCGCAAATAACTCTTCGCCGCTATCTTTGGGGGAAGCAACTTCCGCTATCAAAGGAAAACTTTGGGAAAATGCTGTAAAATTGCCTGATTCTGGCAACAATTCAGAAGTAATGTAAGCAACATGGGGACGGCGACCCTGTTTGTTAGTCCGGCAAAGGACTTCTGTCACAACTTCTCCTCCCTGTCCGCTGGAATTTTTGTAGTTTCTCCAGTAGCTCGATAATTTAGATTGAGCCAGACCGTGCTTGAATGTAATTCCTGTTTTCTCCACTAAGTTGCCGTCAACCCATTCCATTCTACCAGCAGGTCTGACTAAAAAATCTTCAAGAGATATGACTTTTTTAGGCTCAGATTCGGGAGATATTTCTGGTTTATTTTCTAATTGAGGATGTGATTCTAACTCTGAGTTTTGGTCGGCATTTTGGGGTATGATTATAGTAGCTGTCATGCTCGCAACCTCTGTTTAACTATTATAATTTTACAAGCCCTCGCTCTCGATAGCATTTAATGACATGATTGAAATTGGTAGATTTGGTCTTTTCAACTTAGCCCGACAATTTATATATCATAGCAATTCAGAAAGGTGACTTTCATGATTCTCTCAAACCGTTTTTCTGAAGCCCTCACCTATGCAGCCGAATTGCACGCTACCCAACTTCGCAAAGGTTCGGGCGTTCCCTACATTGCCCATTTGTTGGGCACTGCTAGTATAGCTTTAGAATATGGAGCAAATGAAGATGAGGCGATCGCAGCTTTGCTTCACGATGCGATCGAAGATCAAGGCGGCCCCACCACCCGCGAAGCCATCCGCCACCGCTTTGGTGATACAGTCACAGCGATTGTAGACGGCTGTACCGACAGTGACGAGATGCCGAAACCCCCTTGGCGTCAGCGAAAACAAGCCTATATCGATCGCATTTCTACAGCTTCTGGCTCAGTGAGATTAGTCTCGGCTGCTGATAAACTTTATAATGTCCGATCGATCCTGAAAGATTCCCGTCAATTAGGAGATACTGTTTGGGAACGCTTCAAAGGTGGCAAAGATGGTTCTCTCTGGTATTATCGTTCTTTAGTAGAAGCATTCCGCCAAGCTGAGTTAACGCCTATAGTTGAAGAATTAGACCGCACAGTTTTAGAATTAGAACAGTTTTCTGAAGGTTGAAGACTGAAGGTAAAAATTACTAATTATCAATTACCAATTACAGTCAAAAAATGGCAAATGTTCGCTTAGAAAATATTACCCGACGCTACCAGAACGTCACCGCGATCGAAAACATCAGCTTCAAAGTTCCGGACGGAGAATTTTGGGTATTAGTCGGGCCATCCGGCTGCGGCAAATCCACAATTATGCGGACAATTGCAGGTTTAGAAACCGCAACTTCCGGCAATCTTTACATCGGAGATAATTTAGTTAACACCATTCCGGCGAGACAGCGGGATGTAGCAATGGTGTTTCAAAATTACGCACTTTATCCGCACATGACTGTCGCGGAAAACTTGGCATTTGGATTGCGGATGCGGAATGTTGACCCGACTAAAATTCAAGAACGAGTCGAAACAGTAGCCCGATCGCTCTCGATCGACCACCTCCTCAAGCGTAAGCCCAAACAGCTATCAGGCGGACAGCAGCAGCGGGTAGCACTCGGAAGGGCGATCGCCCGCGAACCGAAAGTATTTCTTTTAGATGAACCGCTTTCTAACCTTGATGCTCAACTGCGAGATGACACTAGAGCCGAACTCAAACAACTGCATCAACGGCTGGGAATTACCACGATTTACGTCACCCACGACCAAGTGGAAGCGATGACTTTAGCTGATAAGATTGTCGTCTTAAATGGGGGAAAAGTTCAACAAATTGGAGACCCGCAAAGCATTTATGCCAAACCATCTAACCGCATGGTCGCCACATTTTTAGGCAATCCCGCCATGAACATTTTGCCTGTAATATATACTAACGAATCCTTTCAAGTGGGAAATCAACATTTACCCTGTCCGCCCTCGATTCAGAAAAAACTGCACGCGAGAGAAGGACAAGGGTTTGATTTGGGCATCCGTCCAGAAAATATAGAAATCTTTACGCCACAAACCGCAGAAGAAGATGATTTGAAAACCGATGTTTGGGCATTAGAAAAAGTCCCTCTTGATGTAGAAGTAAAAGTAGTGGAACCTCTGGGACGAGAAACTTTAATTCGGGCGAGTTTGCCGTTGTTGAGTGCTGAAACTACTGTACAGTTACAAATACCTGCGAGTGTTCGCTTGCGATCGGGCGATCGACTAAAGGTACAGCTTGACTTCGATAGACTATTTATATTTGACCCATCCACAGGTGAGGCGTTGTATCCTTAACTGGATGGAACAGGACTTACCCACGGGGGCCCAGCAACCAGGTTTTTTTAGTCACAGTGCGTAAGTCCTGTTTAATCTCAAATATCAAATATACTGAGCCTTGCAGTGGGAAAGTCTCGATTCGCAGTTACAAAAGTTTACAGTTGACATTTATTAATTTCCGAAGTAATGATACGATTAGTATTGGCACAACGGCAAAACGTCCCCAAAAGCTGATATTTCCTGAATCGGGGCGCTCGCTACCCACAAGGCAAGCATCTTCTCCCTAAGAAGCGGCTTTACGCCCCGACATGGGAGCAACTAGCGAAGCAAAAACTCAGAAAAACGTTCTATCGGCATTTTTAGATGAATCCCGACAACCTGCCTCAAATGCTGCAAACAGGATTTCACCTAACTTTAGGTGCAACTTCCTTTTTAATTGAGACATTGCAAGATCCTCTGAAGCGAGAAGAAAATCTTGACAAACTGAAGTCAGATTTTGGCCAGCTAGCCGATGAGCTGCTGGAAAAAGGAGAAATGACTGACCGAGAAGCCCGGAATTTTGTAGATACTATTTTCTCTCAACCGGGCGATCGGGAGAATGCAGACAGTGAGCCTGTCTCGCCTAAGCAATCAGATGCAGCGACTGATGCTCCTCCCGATTCGGTTGTACAGCCTAACGTAAAGCTAGAGATTCAAGAATTAACTGCACACATGGCAGCGCTGAGGGCCGAGTTGGAAAATTTGCGCACCGAAAATTCCCAGTATTAAAGAATCAAGAGTCTTTAACACAGCCGGAGTTTACTTGCCAACTTAATTTAAGAGAACCCAACTCTAGTCATTGTCCCATTTTTCAGAACCGATCAGGTCGGCGATGCGGTCGCGCAGCAAGAAGTCGCATTTTTCTAATTCGCACTCTACACAAGCCCATTCCCGAGGAGGAATGAATTGGCACAGGGTGTATATCGGCTGTTGGCGGCTGAGAACGCCCTCATGCACGAGCTGACGCGCTTCATCTTGGATCACATCTAAAGAGTATTGGATTTGGGGAATAGTGGAGTGAATCATAATGCGCCCTCAATGTTTTACTAAAAAATTTTATGGCCCTGGTAATAATATAGTCCAAACTTACGAATATGGAAGTTAAATTTTGTCCGTATCCAGCTATACAATTCACTGCTGTAAATAAAAATAAATTATACGAATCATCAGTAAGTGATGGGATGTGTCTTAGGATATTGATAAACAGCACATTTTCCTGACTAGCAAGCGGATCTGCTGGAAAGCTCAATTCAGAACTTAGAAACGCGCATCGGATTCCCGGTTTCTAGATGCTTTGCCACCAAAGGCAAAATTTCTTGCGAGAAACCGGGTTGATGAATTTAAGTCTTGACGGAAACAGCAAAGGAAAGATTTACGAGTCCGGCAACTCAAGCATTACCAGTTCCGTCAATGCCGAATAGCACTTCTAGAGCGATCGATTGCGCTGCCGGCATCTGCCCATAACAAAATACATAAGGAATACTCGGAGGCAAGTGCGGCAAAAATTGCTCTAAAACGTAGGGACTGCCGTAAATTAACACAGCTTGCAGTTCTCCCGTTTTTAATAATTTCTTAAACCAATCTTGAGCTGCTTCGGTCAAACCAGCACTGCCTCGGAAGCAATTGCCGCGAATGAAAATTTGCAGCAGTGTCGGAGAAAAATTCTCTGCACTTGTATTTTCAGCGATCGCAACTGTGCGATCGTCAATTAGTTGCAATTCGTAACCAAACTGTTCGGGAAGGGCGATGGCCGGAGTGTGGTTGCCCAAAAACTCGCACCCCAAAACATCATCTACAACAATCAAATTCCGCAAAAGCTGGTTTTCTGGGGCTTTTGGAACCTGTAAAGGTAGATTGCCACCAAATTTCAAAGAATCTCGCAAAATATCGACAGCAGTTGCCCTTGCCTGGGGATTTGCCAGCAAACTTAAGTCGATCAACTCCATGGATTGTAAATTCTTGCTCCCCCCCTTAGCAAGAGGGGGTTGGGGGGGGTCAGAAATCAACATACCCACCTTTATTTTCGCTTTCCAAATACGCTTGACAGAATCCTTAATTTGTGATATTGAGAGTCGCCCTTGAGTCACAGCTTCGCAGACAGCGAGAATCGCCCCTTCCGCGTCAAGCGGCATCAGCAAAACATCCGCACCAGCCTCAGCAGCCAAAACAGCAGCTTCATTAGCGCCGTACTTATTGGCGATCGCACCCATCACCAAAGCATCCGTCACAATCAAACCTTCAAATCCCAACTCTTCTCGCAGCTTTCCGATCAAAATTTTGCGAGAAAGAGTAGCAGGAAACTCCGCATCCCAAGCCGGAATCAGCAAGTGAGCACTCATCACAGCATCGACCCCAGCAGCCATCGCCTCGACAAAAGAAGGTAACTCAACCTGGGCCAATCTCGCTGGCGAATGTGGCAAAACCGGCAATTCCAAGTGAGAATCAACCGCCGTGTCGCCGTGGCCGGGAAAATGCTTAGCTGTAGTCAAAACCGGGTGCTCACCTGCGCCTCGAATAAAAGCAGCCGCTAATTTGCCGACAATTTCTGGTGTTTCGCCAAAAGCGCGGACGTTAATCACAGGATTGTCGGGATTGTTGTTAACATCAACCACCGGTGCAAGAATCCAATTTAGACCGATCGCCCTAGCTTCGATCGCAGTGACAGCGCCCATTTGTTCAGCATATTGATCGGCTTTACCTGCATCGTGCCGCGCCACTTCGGCAATCGCCATCGGCGGCCCGAACCAAGTCGCTCCCGCGAACCGCTGGCCGACACCTTCCTCAATATCAGCCGCCAGCAGTAGCGGAAACTTAGCCCAAGACTGCAATTGGTGCGATCGAACTGCCAACTCTGCAGCACTTCCCCCGACCAAAATCACCCCGCCGACGCCCAACTTTTCCAGATAATAGCGGAGTTTGCTAGCAGTTGGTTCCCATTCGGGATAGCGAATTTGGTGGTCGAACAAGCAGCCAGAAGCGCGCACCACGAACATCTGGGCCACCAGTTCTGGTAAGGAAAGATTGTCAATCATGGGAAATTAGGAATTGTTGACTGTTAACTGTTGACTGTTGACTGTTGACTACCTTCAGACACTAATCCTCGTCTGCTTCTAAATCATCATCATTTTCATTGCCCTCGGCCAATTCTTCGTCATCAAACATACCTGGTTTGCGATCGGCAGAAAGCTGATTCAGCAGTATCAACATTTTATCGCCGCGTTCCAAAGAACGGTCTTCGAGAAAAATCACTTCCGGCGTCCGGCGCAGTTGCAATCGTTGGCCTAACTGGTTGCGGACATAGCTAGTTGCCGATTTCAAACCTTCCATAGTCTCGGCCTTTGCCTCATCAGTACCGTAAATGCTGACAAAGATTTTTGTATGCTGAAGGTCTCCCGAAACAATTACATCGGTAACGCTAACCATACCGGCACCTACCCGATCGTCCTTGATTCCATTCAGCAACATCAGGCTGACTTCCCGCTTAATCATTGAAGCTACACGCTCAATGCGACGACTTGTAGCCATAACACCTACTCCTCTACTTTCCTAATCAGCCATTTTCATCCCGATTGACAATTGTAGCGCGATCGGTCAGGGGTGTTACGGGCGATCGTCCGAGTTAGGGGTGAGATACAGCTTAGAGGAAAAAAATGTTTGATTGCCATAGGTGAATATATAGCTAATATAGAGAGGTAGAGTGAGATACAGCTTAGAGGAAAAAAAATGTTTGATTGGATTGTCAAAACAGTAGCCGATGCTTCAGGGGTAACTAACCAGCTAAATATAGCTGAATGGGCAAGATTGAACAGGACTAACCCTTTCGATATGGGAGCCAAAAACTACCAACGATGTGTTTATGACTTAGGGTTAGGGGGAAAATATTATGAACTTGAATATAACGAAGATGGCAGCCTAAAATATCAATAATTTTGCCGTAATTCCCTTGATTATGATTCATCATTCCCATTTTATTATCCATCCCTAATCAATCCATCAATCAATTAAACAGAAATATTTCTTGTCAAAATCCCTTTATCGCTGTGTTTCTTTAGGAAATAAAACTCATGGAGAAAGAATTTACAATCGGTCAAAAAGTTCGAGTTGTGGCGATGCCGCCTTACGTCAAAACTGCCGAACCGATGCCCATGCTGCGGCCTGCGAATTTAATTGCGATTGGCGCTGAAGGTGTTGTGATCGATCGGCGTCCCGGCAATTATTGGGGAATTCGTTTTGAAAAAGGTGCTTTTCTATTAGACAGTCAGTACATTGAAGCAGCAGAAACTAATGTAGAAGCTAATGGGTAATGGGGAATGAGAAGAGGGAATTGATCTGATATCAAATTCGTTGGTATCCGAATTATTCATCTCTCTCTTCTGGAGACTCAGCGCCCTCTGCGTTGCGGTTAAATCATTCCGAAACAACAGTAAACCCTATGAGAAATTAACATTTCCCTTTTCCTTCTTCCCTCAACATCCCTCCCTTAAATGCGTTAAATCCCATTGCTTGCTCGTTGCCGAACTTCCTGCTTCAACAAGCCAGCTTAGCTTCAAACGCCAAAGAATTAACAGGAAACTCCCCCAAAAATTCCTCTAAAATAGGAGATTTGAAGTTACAAGGTTGAGGCTTTCCCAAATGATAACCTTGAGCGTAATCTACCCCAAGTTCATTGAGTTTATCCATAATTGTTTGATTTTCAACATACTC
>NZ_JAUBQR010000322.1:0-5024 GCF_036701385.1 Microcoleus sp. Pol12B4
AGAAGAGTTTCCCGGATTAATTCGTCGTCCTCAATTACCAAAATTTTGAGCATGATACTTAGATAACAGATGGCACTATATATCTGAACCTGACTAACTCTAGCATACTCAAACTAGGGAATTAGTAACTGGGCCAATTAGCCAATAAATGATTAGCCAAATGGCTGAATATTTCCCCTCGGTTCTGAAGTCACAATCAAAGAACTGCCCAAATTGGGAAGATTTCGATCTCTTTCAAGAGCAGGAAACTGCTGCGCCCGACTCGTTTGATAAACTTTTATTACAAAATACCCAATATTTTTTATAAAAAAAATAGCCAACAGTTTCAGTGCGCCGGCGGCGGAAATTACTCAGGCTATCACTTATATGATGTCCGGTTAATTGTTCATAATTAGTCCGTGTTTGTACTGAAAAATAGAGTTTTCTCTCAAGGGATGAATCAGGATGCAGCGTCCTGATTCATCCAAAAAAAGATACTTGCTTTCAGACAACTGTCGTGGAGAGATAAAAATTTTAGATTAAGGTTCAATCTCCCAGATTCATCTGTGAAGTAAATCTAACATCTAAAATCGACTAACGGAGAACTTAATTATGGTTCTGTAACCCGAAATCCTATTATGCGCTGCCTTAATTCACAGGCTTAGTGGAATTCGCGCAAAACTTTTCATCTACAATTGCAGAATTGATAGTGACAGCGTGCATGGATGATGACGGAATTATCAGGTCTTGCGGAACTACCACGGTCTTTTTACAAACCAGCTCGCTACTGCCTACAGAGGCAAAGTTCCAAGCATAAAATTCGGGAGTGCTGACTGTCGCATTGGCCGGATGTAAACCTAGTGCAGTCACTAATACTAATCCAAAAGTCACTAAAGCTACGATCGCGAATCTCAGCATATTCTTTGTTTGAACCCGACAACTTATCTGATTGGTATTACCTTATTATTGCCTGGGTGGATAGAGAGCGTCAATAGCAGTTATTCCGCCGTCAGGTTCAACTCGTAAGCGATCGGCTCAGATGCTTGAGAAACTACCACAAATTCATAATAACCAGCATCATCCAGCAATCCAGACCAACTAAGCCCCTCTGCATCTTCCAGCAAAGCTCGCGCGCCCTTTGTCCGCCCCGGAGTATAAATTGACAGTAGCGTAGATTTGCGCGGTGCTTGTAAATTCACGCGCAAAGTTTGATTTTGAGCGAATCTGGCAATGTAAGCTTTCCCTTCTCCGGGTTTGAGATTGCCTGTGAGGCTTTTGCTGTTCGATAGGCGGTCAAATTCAACGCTTTCGACAGTTGCTCCAGCTTGTAAGGCTTCGAGTTCGTCGGCGGTAATTGCTTGCCAAATTTGTCCGATCGGCAAACCAATGATATTGCGATCGCGCGGCTGTTGTGGAAACCAATAAAAGAACCTAGCATCAGCCAAATCGTACAAAGCCCGACTGCTCAAATTCAGCTTGTTAACCTCTGTTTTCCAGCGCTCGATATCGGCGGTGTCGTAAGTACCCAACCGCGCTCTAGCGTTGCTGCTGAGATTTTCCAGCTTATCGAGCAACTCGTCGCCGATTTTCTGCCACCTTTCGCGCCATTGGCGATCTTCCTCGCCTTCTTTTAACAATCTTCCCCCCAATTCCGGGTATTTGGCATAGAAAGTCTCGTCCACAAGGTTGACGTAACCGCTATAGAATCGATCGTCAATTTTGAGCTTTACAAAGCGATCTTGCAAAGCATCTTCTTGCTGCTGCTTCGGGTTTGCAGGTTGGGGAACTTTCTGGACTTTTGATTGCAGATTTAACAAAGAATTGCCCGCAAACCAGCCAACTCCCCCCATAGTTGATAGCACCGCCACCACAAACAAAACCATTTTCCAAGTAGGCATCTTTTGCTGATTGCCAATAGCAGCAATTCGCACCGGAGTTCCCGGCAGTTTTGGTGTGGGGGCGGGTACGGGTATAGGCGAGAAATCCGGCGGCTGCGTGATCCCAAAATCCGGGGCTGGTGGCAAAGGTGGCTGTAAAGGCGGATTGCCGGAGAGAGCGAGCATTACCTCACGAGCCGAGGAGTAACGCTGGCTCGGCTGCTGAGCAAGCATTTTATCCAGCACCAGGGACAAATTCGCAGAGAGAGAACATTCCCCCCGCCAGTTCCAATTCAGCGTCTGGCTGTCGAGCAACTGATGCGGTTCCTTCCCAGTCAGCAACACCAAAACCGTGGCAGCCAGAGCGTACAAATCGCTGTGGGGAGAGACGATGCCCATCTGCATCTGTTCGACGGGAGCATAGCCGAGCTTGCCGATGCGAGTCGCGGGGCCGGGAGTGCCGTTAGCCTCAGCGAAAAGAGACTCTACGGTGGCGGCGACTTGTTTTACTCCGCCGAAGTCGATGAGCACGGGCATCCCGTCAGAACTCCGCAGAATCAGGTTGTCCGGGGAGATGTCGCGGTGAATCACTCCCAAAGAGTGAATGTATTCGAGCACGGGCAAAATCTGCAGCAGCAATTGATTGATTTCTGCTTCTATAAACCGCAAACCCTGACGCTTGCGGGCGTCGAGCAGAAAGCGGTAGGTTTGCCCCGGCACGTAGTCTTGGACTAGAAATAGGTAGCCTCGATCGCTGATACTGACGCGGAAGAGTTCGCGAAAGCGGGGGATTTGATTGTGTTGCAGCTTGTAGAGCACTCCTGCTTCCCGCTCGAACAGTTCCTCGGATTTTTGTAAAGCGTAACTTCCATGTACTTGGGGCGCAAATTCTTTTAAAACGCAGGGTTCGTTAAATCGGTGGGCGTCTTCAGCGAGGTAGGTGCGCCCGAAGCCTCCGTGTCCCAATTCGCGGACGATGCGGTAGTGGTTGTTGAGAGTTATGCCGGGGTAGATGGGATTGTTCATTGGAACTTGCTGCGTCGGATTTTCACGCTTGACTGAGACTGGGAGTTTTGGGCGATCGCTGAATTAATCTTGACATAGTGTGTCAGTGTTTATTAGTCGATCGGCAGCTTGGCTATCCCCTGTGGTTATTGTGAAAACAGCGGTTTTGTGCTATGGAAGTTTATCTACTGCGACATATTTTCGATCGACCTCAAAGTGTGTTCAAATTTTTAGTGTCCAGCCCAATGTGCGATCGGGTCGCGCCGCGCTACTAATGGAATCTTGAGCGATCGGGGTGCAAAATAGGCATTTTAAGGAGCAAATCATGCAGCCAGAACAGCGTCAGAGAGCAATTGGGGCGTTTGAAGAGTTTTTGAGGGCGCCGCTTGAGGAACGATTGCAACACCAACAGAATCGAGTTGCCGAATCCGGGGCGATCGCGCTTTTTCAAAAAGTCGCGGCCACAGTACCAGCTTACCAGACTTTCCTAGCTGCACTTAACATCAATCCCGCTTCAATTCAAACCTTTGAAGACTTTCAAAAATTGCCACTAATTACCAAAGAGAATTATTTACGCTGTCACCCGCTACCTCAGTTGTGTTATGAGGGGAAATTAGAAACTTGCGATTTCATTGCTGTTTCATCTGGTTCGACAGGAAACCCGACATTTTGGCCGCGTTTTATCAGCGACGAGTTGCAAATTGCTGCTCGTTTTGAACAAATATTTCACGACAGTTTTTACGCCGACACTCGCTCAACTTTAGCTGTCATTTGCTTTCCGTTGGGAACTTGGGTAGGCGGAATGTACACGGCCAATTGCTGCCGCTATCTAGCGAGTAAGGGCTATCCAGTTACAGTTGTGACGCCTGGGAATAATAAGACTGAAATATTTCGAGTTGTGCAGGAACTTGGGGAGCATTTCGATCAAGTAGTTTTGTTGGGATATCCGCCATTTATCAAGGATGTGATTGATAGCGGAATTGCTGGGGGTGTCGAGTGGCCAAAATATCGAATTAAGATGGTGTTTGCGGGAGAAGTGTTTAGCGAAGAATGGCGGAGTTTGGTGAGCGATCGCACTAATTCTGACAATCTATATTACAACTCTGCGAGCCTTTATGGTACTGCCGATGCGGGCGTTTTGGGCAACGAGACACCGCTGAGCATTTGCATCCGTCGCTTTTTAGCAAACAATCCCGAAGCAGCACGCAATTTATTCGGGGAATCGCGGTTGCCAACGCTGGTGCAGTACGATCCCAAAAGTCGCTTTTTTGAAGTAAATAATGACGGCACGCTGTTATTTTCTGGCGACAACGGCATCCCGCTAATACGCTATCACATCTCGGATAACGGCGGTTTAATTTGTTACGAAGCAATGCTCAATTTTTTGGCTGAATGGGGATTTAACCCTGTGGCACATTTGCAGCAAGCAGCAGGTATGAAAGTTTCTGATTTCCCCAGAGGAATTCGCTGCTTGCCATTTGTCTATGTATTTGGGCGATCGCACTTTACCGTTTCCTACTTCGGTGCTAACATTTACCCGGAAAATGTCACCGTAGGTTTAGAAGTTCCCACCATTCGGGAATGGGTGACGGGAAAATTTGTAATGCAAGTCAAGGAAGATGCGGATCAAAATCGGTTTTTATCGGTGGTTGTGGAATTAGCGGCGGGGGTGGAGGGCGACGAGGAGATGAAGCAGGCGATCGCATCTTCAATTCTCACGCAATTGCGGCGGCTAAACAGCGAATTTGCTAATTACGTTCCGCCCGAATATCAGTTACCTGTGGTGACATTAACGGAGATGGGCGATGCGGAGTATTTTCCGATTGGGGTGAAGCACCGATACACCCGGCAGTAAACCGTGTTTTTGTGAGTAGGGGTTGCACTAAACTGTATCGGGATCAATGTTTAATTCTCGCAGTTTCGCCGCGAGGCGATCGGCTCGTTGAGCCTCCTTTTCTGCAACCTCTTCAGGAGTAGGGACAAGCTCTCCCTCTGCTGTAAAGAAACGCAATTTTCCGCCACAAATTCCGAGACTCAAATCGAGCTGCTGACTCCGCAGATGCCCGAATTCGTTGGGTGCGATTGCTTCATATTCCCCGTCAACTAAATGAAACCCAGCTAATTCTAAAGTTTCTGGGTCAAACCAAAAGTAGTCGTGAGTGC
>NZ_JAUBQR010000454.1:0-1289 GCF_036701385.1 Microcoleus sp. Pol12B4
AATTTGCTCGTCGTTAAATTTCTCTAATTCTAAGACTTCAAATTGGGGAGTTTCGCCTGTTAAAATGGTTGTTGATGCTTGCAGTTCTGCATTGAACAACGCCCGTCCTTCCTTGCCTTCAGGAAAGTGTTCCGTACGGCAAGTGAGGATGACTTTTGCGCCGGGAACGACGGCTTTTGCTAATTCCCAGAAGTTGTTGATGGTTTCTTGCCGATCGCACTTAGCGGCCATTTCATCAAAACCGTCGAAAATCAACAGAAATTTACCCATGCGATTGAGTTGTTCAAAGGCTGAATAACCCGCCAAAGGTATCTCGTGCTTGCGAAAGAAAAACTCGGAAAATAGCGACTCGACACTAACTGCTTTGGCGTAATCTCGCAAAGGAATTACTAACGGCAAACGCGGACGTTCTAATCCCCGCTTTTGAGCATCTCGGTAGCGTTGCAGCGCCATCCAAGCATAGTGCATCGCAAACCAACTTTTTCCCGTCCCAAATTCTCCTAAAACTGAAATATGTTCTTTAACTGGGTCATCTAACCACAGGTCAATATAACCTTCGATCCAGCCATCTCGCTCGCCATAATGACTCACGCCTATCTTGCCCTGAGTATCGGGGTCAATTTCTTCTTTTGTACAAGCTAACGGCACATATTTAGTATCAATTCCTCGGCTGGTGATTTCAGTTTCTAGCCAATCCAGATAAGCAGTAAAATCGGCATCTTGGTCGAGCAATTCATCAAAAGTATAGCAAGCTAAATTACTGTTTTCGGCTTTTTCTACTTCAATCCGTGCGGCGCTACTGATGCGGCGGGCTGTGACTAACCAGCCTTCATCGGTGCGCTGTTTTTCTACCGACTCGCGCAAGGCTGATATATCCCTGAGTCCAGCTTCTCCGGCTATTCCGCGCACTAAAATGCGATCGTACCGATTGCGTCTGACGGGAACATTGATAATCCATTCAAAATAGTTATCTTCCGAGATTTGATAGGTTTCAAACTTATAACTTAATGTTTCAAACCACCCGCGAACTTGTTGCGATAAAATAAAGGCTTGAGACTTTTTAATATTAGTTGATGCTGCGGCGGGAAGTGCGGGATAATCTTCAGCTTCCAGCCGTGCAAATTCGGTGCGAATTCCTTCGATAGTGGGGAGGCGTTCGATGCGATCCATTACCATAGATAGGCGTTTTTGCAAAGATGCAATCGAATTTCCCACCATCACATCTCCCAGCGTCCGCGTCCGCTTTGCTACTTCCATAAACACGGCGGCAAATGCCATGAATTCCCGTC
>NZ_JAUBQR010000323.1:0-4977 GCF_036701385.1 Microcoleus sp. Pol12B4
CCGAAACCCTTGCGGTGGTAGTTTTCAGACTGTTGGAGCGATCGTTTAAAAGCTTTAGTATCCATGCGGTATCGAGTAGAAATCTAGGTTAATTACCTTTGATTTTAGAATGCCTGGGGTGCGATCGGGATTATTGGTTCATTAGGGAAGAGGGGATATGGTATTTATACGATCGACACATTGAATTGAGAGCAAAGAAAGAATGAACGCGCCTTCGCGGTTCGTTAAAAAAACTCAAAAAAAAGCGTAGAGACTCAGATACCTGCGTCTCTACACGATCGAACTTATTCAGAAAATTAGCTTCAAACCTTCTTCGGCGCAAAAGGAGAACTCGATTCAAACGAACTGAAACCGCCGGCAAAATCCTCACCGTAAGCTTCTTCGCCGTGCAGCCCGATATCCAAACCTTGGTCTTCAGCAGATGAGGGCACTCGCAGTTCCATAAACTGCGCCAAAATTTTCAGGATCACAAAAGTGCCGACAGCCGCAAACACGTAAGTAGCTAGAACGCCTACAAACTGAGTCACGATTAGCCCCGGATTCCCGGCAAATAGCCCGTCATTTCCGGCAGCGTTAACCGCTTTAGTCGCAAACACGCCAGTCAGAATCGCGCCCACAGTTCCGCCGACGCCGTGAACCGGGAAGGTATCCAAAGAGTCGTCAAATCCCAGCTTAGCCCGCCAACTAACGGCAAAGAAGCAGCAAACCGAAGTGATCGATCCGATCAAAAGCGCTCCCACTGGAAGCACGAATCCAGCCGCAGGTGTGATGCCCACCAATCCCGCTAGGAAACCGCTAGCAATTCCGACTGCTGTCGGTTTGCCTCTGAGAACCCATTCCACGATTGTCCAAGTTAAACCGCCGGCGGCTGTTGAAATCATGGTGGTGACAAAAGCCACTGTTGCTAAAGAACCCGAACTCAAAGCACTACCGCCGTTGAAGCCAAACCAGCCAAACCACAGCAGCCCAATTCCCAGCAAGACGTAGGGTACGTTGTGGGGGGTGTGGGGCTTGTTCAAGTGGTCTTTGCGGGGCCCGATTACCCAAGCTGCGATAACGGCAGAAACACCGGAACTGATGTGCACGACTGTACCGCCGGCAAAGTCTAAAGCTCCCATCGCCCCCAGCCAGCCTCTACCCCAAACCCAGTGGGCTAAAGGAGAGTAGATGAAGGTAGACCACAGCAGCACGAACCAGAAATAGGTTTTAAATGTTACCCGTTCGACGATCGCCCCGGAAATCAAGGCTGGAGTGATGATCGCGAACATCATCTGGTAAACCATGAAGACTTGGTGCGGTATTGTCGGTGCGTAGCCGATCGGATCTGGTG
Organism: Microcoleus sp. Pol12B4; assembly: GCF_036701385.1. Taxonomy (NCBI): domain Bacteria; kingdom Bacillati; phylum Cyanobacteriota; class Cyanophyceae; order Oscillatoriales; family Microcoleaceae; genus Microcoleus; species Microcoleus sp. Pol12B4. Next base: position 1,331 of record NZ_JAUBQR010000323.1, read on the forward strand.
TCTCCGCCGTGACGTTGTTCAAGAACATCCAGTCCAAGCCGCCGAGAAAGGTTTCGAGTCCTTGGGCAAACCCTTTATCATTGAGGTTGCTGGGGGTGACATCAAAAGCCAAACTGTAGCCCCACAGCGTCCAGGTGACGCCGATCAGTCCCATCATGACTAAGCTCATCATCATGGTGTTGAGGACGTTGCGCGATCGCACCAGTCCCCCGTAGAAAAACGCCAGCCCCGGTGTCATTAGCAATACCAGTGCTGCGGAGACCAACATCCAGGCCGTATCGCCACTGTCGATCGGATTCGCCGCCACCGCAGCCGCACCAGCAGCATCTTGAGCTAAGGCATTGTCCGTCAGCGGTACGCTTAACAGCCACAGGGCGATGATGCCGATCGTTAAACTTTTTTTGATCACGTTAGTTGTACCTTCTCATACTCAGCAATTTTCAGGGAAGACCGAGCCGATTTTAGATGCGAGGATTTTAGATGCAATAGTTATTTGGTTTTAAGTCCCTGTTTTAGCGGAACAAATCTTCAATAGATAATTCCCCAATCCTCAACCCCCCGGCTTCGTATAGCCGGACTCATCTAAATTCGTCAACTATCAATCTAATGGTCTATGCCTTTTGGATTGCACCATTTGTACCAACAGTTATTCTGTATCACCCTATACTAAATAGCTAAGTATCATATTTCTTAATCTATCAGTCGATACTTGACATAGCCCGTGATAGCAGAGTAACCGGAGAGGGAGAGTTGAGGAGAGGACAGGAGTTTTGAGTTGGGGAGAGTGGGAGGAGGAGAGGGGGTGAGTTGGGGAGAATGTTACTTTATCCTTTATCTTTACTAACTAATGACTAATAACTCATGACTCATTTTTCAACTGCATCTGATCGAACAGTTGCAGGGCCGATCGCCAAACCAGATAACCTTGATCGTTAAGGTGCAAGCCATCTGTGCTGAGTTCGGTTGGCAAATTGCCGTCAGCATCTGCAAACAGCGGGTACAAATCCAGATACAAAACATTCTCAGAACTAGCAATTTCTTTCAGGCGCCGATTTATTGCCCTAATCCGACTATTAGGAATCGCCAACAGCCGATCGCGATTTTCCCAAGTAGCTTGTTCCCCGCTGTGGGGCAAAATCGATTGCACAACCACTTGTGCTTTGGGGTGAGCCCACCGCAAATCGCGAATAATCTGCCGCTGGTTATCCAAAATTCCTTCGTCGCTGGTTCCCCGCAACAAATCGTTAATCCCAATCATCACAAATACCGTATCCGGCGCGGTTCTATCGAACAACTGCAACCGCTTGAGCAAACCCACGGAAGTCTCCCCCGAAATCCCTTGATTCAGCCAAAACCGATCGACTGGTAACAGCTTGGTTGGGAACCACATACTTAGAGAATCCCCAGCCAAAACACTCAGTCTTGATGGTCGATTCGCCGCCGCCGCCTCAGCTTCGCGACCCAACTGCGTCACCCACTGCTGGTAAGTCCATTTATGTCGCGGTCCTGGAACGGGCACGTCTAGCAATGCGTTTGCAGAGGTGATCGGTTTGTCATTTTGTCCCTCCGCCACTTCTGCCGTCACCGCATCATTCGCCTGGAAACTTTCTGTCAAGTTGTGTCCCTGCAGCAGTAGTTGAGCGACTGTGAACATCAGTACCCCGTTCGTCACCAAAGATAGCAAAGCCCAAACCGGAATAGTTTTCGATCGGCTAACTTCCATTCCTAAGAGGGATTTATGAGTTCTACTTCTGCTACCTCCTCCAAACTTCTCCATAAACTCAAGCTATTTGCAGGCCTCACACCGAATAATGTGCACTGATTGCTGCATCAAATTTTACCGCTCAATTAAAGCCTCAATTCTTGTAAGAATCAAGCACTGTGCTGTGTTGGGCAAGGGCGGCGATGCAGAACTTTGCTTTTTCGCACTACTTTACCATAAAAAATCTGCCTACCAAACTTTCTTACACCGCAATCGGATTTGTCAAAGCTGCTGCAATGCAAAAAAATATATCTAAAAGTGATCGAACTTACTCAGTTCTGATGCTAAAATCCAAAAATGAAAAAATTAACTATAACTGAAGCAGCCAAAATTAAAGGTGTAAGCGCTTCTACCTTACGCAGGTGGGAAGCCGAAGGCAAGCTAATACCGGAACGCACGGCTAACGGTCACAGACGGTATGACCTAGCTCATCTTCTCGGCTTAAAACCCAACGGCGCTTTAACCATAGCTTACGCTCGTGTTAGCAGCCACGACCAAAAAGATGATTTAGAGAGACAAAAACAAGTTTTGGAATTGTTTTGTGCATCTCACGGCTGGCAATTCCAAATCATTGATGATGTGGGTTCTGGGGTTAATTACAGTAAGCGGGGTTTACAACATCTCATTCGGGCGATCGCAGACAATCAAGTAGAAAGGTTGGTGTTAACTCACAAAGACAGACTGCTGAGATTTGGTTCTGAACTAATTTTTAATTTGTGCGAACACTTTGGGACAGAGGTAGTGATTATCAATCAAACCCAAAATACTAGCTGTGACGAGGATTTAGCTAAAGATATAGTAGAAATAATCACTGTTGTCTCCGCCCGCCTCGATGGCAGCAGGAATCCCAAAAACAAACGAGTCGTTGAAGAACTTAAAGCAATTGCCGGTAAACTCTAATCAATACACCAGTTTGCAAAGTTCGTTAGTTACAGATTCTCAATTACCAGTTACCAATTAGCGGCGCATATCTCATGCAATCGCCAACTATTAAAGGTCAACTAAAAATAAAATTATGCCCGCGTTCGTATCGAAGATTGAAACGCGAGCACAACCATAGACAGCCATAAGTTGGCGGCTATTTCAGATTTGGATTTTTCTGAATAAAGGCGTCAATTAGCTGATAAATAACTAATCTAGGACACGAAAGCTGTATTGGTCGAGATCTTCGCACGCTCTACAGTTTGGTAGTCTTGCCCCCAGAACCCCCACCATAACCGCCGTAGCTGCTCTCACTTCTGTTGTCCAAGCTGGTTTCCTTCACAAACCCGGTGTAAGCTTCCATCCCGTGTTCGCCGATATCCAAACCTTCAGCCTCCTCTGAAGCAGAAACGCGGATACCCAGCAAAGCTTTGAGTGCGGCCCAAAAAATCGTACTCAGCAAAACGGTCATCCCGCCTACAGAGATAATGCCGACCAACTGCGCCCAGAGTTGGCCGAAACCTCCACCCACAAGCAATCCGGCTGCCGGGCCTGCGGTATAAAGTCCAGTTGTAGGCCCGTCAGCAAACAGCCCAACTGCCAGAGTTCCCCAGATGCCGCAGACTAAGTGAACTGAAGTTGCACCTACAGGATCGTCAATTTTCAAGTTGTCGAAGAAAGTTACTGCGAAAACTACCAGGATACCGGCGATCGTGCCGATTATGGCAGAGTTGGGCACGTTGATCCAAGCGCAGCTAGCTGTTACGCCGACTAAGCCGGCGAGGATGCCGTTGATAATCATCGAAAGGTCGGGTTTGCCCAGGTACAGCCAAGCAGTAATGGTTGCAGCAATTCCCCCGAAGGCGCCGCCGGTGTTGGTGGTGATCGCAATGTGGGCGATCGCATTTGGATCGACTGCCATTGTCGAACCGGGATTGAACCCGAACCAACCCAACCACAGAAT
>NZ_JAUBQR010000324.1:0-4906 GCF_036701385.1 Microcoleus sp. Pol12B4
GGAAATACATTAAAAAGCAATGGGGAATGGCAATGAGGCAAGTTGTAATTGTGGGATCGGGGCCAACTGGTGCGGCACTTGCCTTGCTGCTGGTGAAACGAGGTATTGCCGTAACCTTGGTTGAGGCTGCAAAAAATTCCTATCGAGTGTTTCGCGGTGAAGCGTTAATGCCAAGCGGATTGGATGCGATCGCCCAAATGGGCTTATCCACTATGCTAGAAGGTGTTCCACACCGACAAATTGATGCCTGGGAGTTCATTGTGGGCGATCGGCAACTATTTCGAGTTGATGAGCCAATGGGGTCAAATCGACCTTGTACACTGGTATCACAACCGCCTTTACTAGAAACACTAATTTCAGAAGCTCAGTTGCATCCAGAGTTTGAATTTATCCCAGGTGTTCCCGTAAAAGATTTACTCTACAGCAACGATCGCATTGCGGGTGTAAAGCTAGGAGATGGGCGAGAGATTCCTGCTGCACTTGTGATTGGTACAGATGGTAGAAACTCGGTTGTACGACAACGTGCAGAATTAGAGTTAGTAAAACAGCAGAATAGTATAGATGTTCTGTGGTTTAAACTTGCGGCTCATCCTCGGTTTGTGGCGGATAATGTATTTTATTCCATCCTGAATGGCGGTAGCGGATTTAGTGTCTTTCATGGGGCAGAATCAGGAAAACTTCATCTGGCTTGGGTGCTATCGGCAGATGACAAAACGGATCGGAAACACACAGACTGGGCAGAAACTTTCGCATCGCGATCGCCTGCGTGGATGGCAGAACATTTCCGCAACTGTGCCGATACGATCGAATCTCCGATGCGATTATCTGTTGTGGTTGGTCGCTGTCCGCGCTGGCATCGACCAGGAATCATACTTTTGGGGGATGCTGCACATCCCATGTCTCCGGTTCGCGCTCAAGGAATTAACATGGCGTTACGCGATGTAATTGTGGCGGCGAATCACCTTGTACCTTTATTGAAAGCAGGGGCTAATTATGAGGATATTGACTTAGCATTATCGCGGATTCAGGCAGAACGCGAACCAGAAATTATTCGCGCCCAACAACTTCAAGCACAAGAAGCGTGGAAAGGCGAACAACTGCGAAAAAATGTATTTATACGTTTATTGATGATGCAAATTGCTCCGTTTTTGGGTAAACAAATTCAACAATTTTGGGTAAAAGGACAGTATGAATTGCGCCAAGGAGTAACAGAGGTAAAATTGGTTGTGTGAAAATAGGAAATTCAAACCTGACTCACCTATCCAAACCAAAGAAACCGGTTTTTATCTTTTCAGGGATGCTCTAACGGAGTATTTTTGCGAAAAACCCGGTTTCTGACTACCCGTTTGTCCAGGACTATAAAACTTAGGAGAAAATTGTATGCGATCGACAAATATCAAAGGACCGATCGGCACTATTAACATTATCGAAGCCAGCCCCCCTGTCACCGCTGCGGAATCCGAGGCGCTGCCGGTGGTGTTCGTGCACGGTATGGCGGTTTCCGCGAACATCTGGGATGCCCAGCTTGCCCGTGTCGCCCGTACCCGACGCGCGATCGCCCTTGATATGCGGGGACACGGTGATTCTGCACCGCCGGAGGACGGCAACTATGCGCCCGCCTCCTGTGCAGCGGATGTTTTCGCCGTGCTTGATGGGCTGGGACTCGATCGAGTGGCGATAGTCGGGCACAGTTTCGGTGCTTGTATTGCTCTCGCCACAGCAGCCGCCGCACCGCACCGCATCGCGCAGTTGATCCTAGCCGACCCACCTGGAGATTTTACCAAGGTGCCAGCAGAGGTGCACGAGGCACGGATCGTCCCCTACCAGAGGGCTCTGGAGACGGAGGATTGGCGGGCTGCTGTGGAAACCAGCTTTAACGAGGCGCTGACTGGAAGCAGGGCCCATACGCGCGATCGGATTCTCACTTGGTTGGCGGCGACTCCACAGGATTGTCTGTCTGGAATGTCTCGCGGGATGTTTGCCTTTGAAGCCGTTGATGCTCTCGATCGCTACCTAGCAGCCCCTGGAACACGAGCCCACGCCATTATTGCTCCCTCAAACACTTTTCCCTTCAGCCTCCACATCCTCCGTCCCACACTAACGACAACTACGCTACCCGATACTGGACACTGGCTGATGCTGGATGCGCCAGAGGCCTTTGCTAGGGAACTTGATATTTGTTTGGAAGGTGTTTAATATAGATTTCGACAAAATCTGTTAGTCTTACCACAATTCATCGAGAGTGAAGTTGTGGGGGTTTTTGAGGATGAAGGCGTTGTTGTCTTTGATTAAGTCACCGCTACAGAGAATCGGTAAGCGTTCTTGATAAGCTTTAATCGCCAGGATATAATCTTTGTCTGCGAGTGAAGTTTGAATTTTCCGCAATTTGTCAGCTACAATGCCGAGGAGAGTAATTTCGCCACTTAATTTTTTGGTATTTGGGGTGTGAATTTGCATAACAATTCCCTGAATAGTCGTGTTGGGAATGCGGGTAAGTAGTTCGCTTAAAATTTCAATTTGAGGGCGATTTTCTGCGTTTTCTAGGGTTTGGATTGCCTCGCGGATGCGGGCTGCATAATCTCCCAGGTTTTCCCGCTTAGGTAGCAATATTTCAAATTCTTCTGCATCGGCTGTTGGTTTGTGCCAAAGTGTGGCATTATCTAAGAAAGGTTGGTCTTCATGCCAGCCGTGAGTTTGTAAGTAATTTCTCAGTTGATTTAGCTTGATTGTTTCGAGAGTTTGGCTATCTTTTACGGTGATTTTCATGGTTGAACTCCTTGGCTAATTCTCTCCATAATTGACTGAAGGGCGGCGACTGTAAATTGGTTGGTTCTGGGGATGACTACGGTGACAGTGCTTGTGTTTTGTGTTTTTGGCTTTCCCCGCAACGATATCCAATATCCAATATCCTCAGCCTCTGATGCAGAGTTCTGTTTCGGAGTGGGTTAACCAGTCTTCGGGTGTTTCTGGAATTAAAACGACAACTAAAATTCGGGGAATGGCGAAGTCATCCATTCTTAAGTCGTCGTAGTTTTTGAGCTTGAGGGGGTAGCGGATGGAGTTATCGTCTTGGATATCTCTATGATGTAGATTTTAACTGCAATTCTAAGCGAGGTGCTCTAATGGGGTCTGTCCCGCCTTTGGCAGCTACTCCCCAATCCACGCTATCATCGTCTACGAAGAGTTTGTAGAGGGAATAACCCGCAACTGTGGTGACAGCTTGCAGGTAGAGGTTGCTGAATTGTTCTTTTTGTTGGTTGATATCCATTAATTAATCCTCTCTATATTTTAGTAGTTTACTTAACTAAAAAAGAAGATAAAATTACGTCAAGAGCAGACAAAATAGCAGCGCATATGAGTGCCCAGATAGCCCCTTTAAACAAATCTGATGTTTTGTCTCTATTTTTAGCCAATTCCTTGATTGATTGATTCCAGTTTTCTAGGATTGAGAGTCTATACTCTTCCTCTGGTATGTCAAGACATTTTTCTATTAATTCTTCTGGCAAAATAATTTGCCCTGCTGTTTGTGGTTTAAACCCCAAGAAACAATAAATCAAAGAAATTATTAAAGCAAGGTAACTTAAAATCTTTAATAACAAACAAAAATTACACTCCAAGGAAATATCGAAAGCATCAATATTTACTGCAACCGAACGACCTGGTAAGCTTGAAAAAAAGCGAATTAGAGCTGCATCAAATCCCAGCACTACACCTAGTTTTGTATTAAGCCTATTGATACTCTGATCTAAATCTTTTAATGCCTGATCCGCGTATTCGTAAATTAGCGTTATATTAGGATTACATTCGTTATTACTCAAAGGAACCTCCATGACTAATAATAATTCAGCCGATCAGCAAGAGTCTAATACTTCTCGAAAACCTCCAGAACCTCCAAAACCTCCTGAACGCATCAAGTTTAAAAAGACGGTGCATAGGAGAAATGATGGTGCGGGTTCCTGATATTTCTAGCTAGGTTATGTAAATCCTTCACCCCAATCTCACCTGAGAGCACCTTGGGCCGCAAAACATCACGGGTTACAGCTAGGGTGAAGGATTGCTCTAAGATTTTTCATAATAGTTATCTTTACTTCGCACTCTCCGATTTTATCATTCCTCCTCAATTTCCACATCCACCGCTTCTAACTCAGCTTCCAACTGCTCAATCGTCGGCAAACATCTTTTCAGGAAAAGCTGTTTCTAAGTCAACAGCTAAATTGTCTATAACTTTTTGGTAGTCCTGCATAGCAAGGAAAATGTGTGATAATTTTATTCTTTATAACCTACCTTGAATTTTAGCTTATGAAATGTCCCAAGTGTAACTCTGAATACCAGATTGAAAAATGGTCGCACTCGCTCCGGCAAGCAAAATTTTAAATGTCGAGATTGTGGAAGACAATTCGTCATGACTCCCAGATATCAACCGATTTCATTAGCAACAAAAGAGTTGATAGATCGACTTTTATTAGAAAAGATATCTCTGGCTGGTATTGTGAGGGCGACTGGGGTTTCGGAACGGTGGTTGCAATACTATGTTAATAAAAAATTAGGAGCTGTAAAAAGAGAAGTAGAAGTGAAGTCAAAAAAGAAAGGGAAGCTCACAATTCAATGTGATGAAATGTGGTCTTTTGTAGACAATAAGGATAACAAGCAGTGGATTTGGCTGGCAATTGATGTATCAACTAAAGAAATTATCGGAGTGTATATTGGCAAAAGAACTCAAGCTGGCGCTCAAGGATTATGGGATTCTTTACCACCTGTTTATCGTCAATGTGCCGTAAGTTACACAGACTTTTGGAGTGCCTATGGAACAGTTTTTCCTCAAAAAAGACACAAGGCAGTAGGAAAGGAGACTGGTCTGACAAACTATATAGAAAGATTTAATAATACGATGAGACAAAGAATATCT
>NZ_JAUBQR010000325.1:0-4902 GCF_036701385.1 Microcoleus sp. Pol12B4
GGCAATTCGAGTACGAGAGATTACATTCAAGGCCGTTTCGGTTAATACTTACATCTTGAACCTCTTTCAGAACAGGCAAGATGCCTGTTCCACAACAGACAAATATTTTTGTGGAGCACAGGCATCTTGCCTGCTATAGTTATGTCTTCAGAACAGGCAAGATGCCTGTTCCACAACAGATAAACATTTTTTTGGAGCTGGCATCTTGCCTGCTATAGTTATGTCTTCACCACTGCTGAAGCGAGAGTTGGGTATTTTCGGCGCTACTCTGATGGGCCTGGGATCGATTGTGGGCACGGGGGTATTTGTGAGTATCGGCATTGCAGCAGAAGTTGCTGGGCCGGGAGTGATTTTGGCTGTAGGTATTGCGGCTTTAGTGGCTGTTTGCAATGGCCTTAACAGCGCTCAATTAGCGGCAAGTCATCCTGTTAGCGGCGGTACTTATGAATATGGCTACAAATATCTCAATCCTTGGCTGGGTTTCACTGCCGGCTGGATGTTTTTGTTGGCGAAAACGGCTTCTGCGGCTACTGCTGCTTTAGGTTTTGCGGGGTATTTTTTAAATGCAGTTGGTGTAGCCGATCGCACTTACCTGATCCTAACAGCTTTAGTCGCCCTCGCCACCATCACTTTAATTGTATTGACGGGAATTAGGCGATCGAATATTGCCAATACTGCCATAGTCTCAGTTACACTCCTATCCTTAGCGGTGTTTGTTGCTGTCGGTTTGCCAGAGGTAAGGTGGGAAATGGCCACCGTACAGAATGATAGCTCGATCGGCTCCATCTTCCAGGCCACCGCCCTGATGTTTGTCGCTTATAGCGGTTACGCCCGCATCACCACCATGAGCGAGGAAGTGCGGGAACCGAGGGAAACCATTCCCAAAGCCATAATTTTCACTTTGGTGCTGACAATGCTTCTTTACGTGGGGGTAGCAGTAGTTGTCGCGGGCGCGGGGGGAGCCGATAAATTGTCTTTACAACCATGCGGCACGGCTGCACCTTTGGAAGTCATCGCCCGCAGTTTCCCAATTCCAGGAGTTTCTCAACTGCTAGCCGTCGGCGCAATTACCGCTATGTTGGGAGTCTTGCTGAACTTAATTTTAGGGCTATCGCGCATCTGGCTGGCGATGGGGCGGCGCTTGGATATGCCGAGAGTCTTGGCGCGGCTGAATCCTTCGGGGACAACTCCCTACGTGGCTGTGGTGGTTGTGGAAGTGACGATCGCACTTTTAATCCTCGTCGGCGATGTCAAAACCACTTGGTCATTTAGTGCTTTTAGCGTTTTGATTTACTACGCTATCACCAACCTCGCCGCGCTGCAACTTTCCCCCGCCCAAAGGCTTTATCCGCAGTGGTTGGCTTGGGTTGGTTTGGGGAATTGTCTGTTTCTGGCTTTCTGGGTGGAGAGGCAAATTTGGCTGACAGGATTGGCGTTAATTGCCGCCGGTTTAATTTGGCGGGCGATCGTCCGACTCCCGGCGAGAAACTAGAAGTGTGATAAATTGAAACAGCATCCCGCATTGTAGAGGGCCATGCCCGATCGAACCCCCTTGCTGGCGACTCAAGAATCTCTCGCACTCAGCGTCATCAGTCGCTATATAGCTCAAACCCTAATTACCATTCAGGAAAAGCATCCCGAATGGATAACTGAAAAATACAGGAAAACCCCCTGGGCCAAACCTGATTTTCAGTCAGTTTTGATTGGAAAATTGACAAAAAGTTTCAGCGTAGCCAGCGATACAGATTCCCTGCTGCTGACTGCGAAAAAATACCTACAAATTCTGCTGATTCCAGAATTCGTTAATTCACCTCAATTCAGCAAATTATCTGCCAAAATTCAGCAGCTAGCCCAACCTCAAACAGCACCAGTTAAATCACAAAACTCAGTTTCGTCAGAACCTCCAACTCCAACAGCCAATCAACCAGCCCCGCTTCCTGTCGGCATTGCTATCTTGCTGCTAGATGTCGAAAACTTGCAACTCACCATCGAAACCGAAAAATTCCTAGAGGGAATTTGCCACTATCCAATCCAAATCAAAGTTGCCTTTGCCAATTGGCGCAGCATGGGCAAGAAAGATGCCGAATTTCACCAGCGCGGCTATCAACTAATTCACGTCCCCCCCGGCAAAGACAGCGCCGACTTAAAAATGGCTACAGTCGGCGCATCGATTTTCGTACATTATCCCACAGCCAAAGAGATTTTTGTCTGTTCGTCCGATCGAGCTCTCACTCACCTCAGCAACACACTGCAAGCCCACGGACTAACCGTATTTCAAGTCCGCAAACAAATAGATAAAATCATAGTTTTAAACAGCAAAACCGGACAAGTGGAAACCCATTCTCTTGTAACTATACCGGAAATTACACCTTTAGAAGAATTAGTTATTCAACTCAAAGAATTAATCAAAAAAGAGCAAAAACGCACCTCAACTCAGTGGATAAAACTTTCTACTGTTTCAGCTTTATTTAGGGAAAATTACGGCTTAGTCCTCAATCAAGTTGTAACCCATCATTTGCTCGGTACTAAAACCAGGGATATTTTTCTCAAATATCCCACAGATTTTGCCCTCCACAAACCTTCAGAAACTTCTCAAACTTATGTCACTATTTTTGAAGTCAAACTGCCGCCCCCACCGCCAATACTTAACCAAGAAAATCTCAATAACCACCAGACAGCACCTGCGACTTTGACAGATATTAATTCTCTGGAAGACTTAGAAAGAGCTCTCGTCAAAATCGTTGGCGACTTAACCGACAACTCTCCTGAAAATTCTGTGTTTCTCTCCAATGTAGGCAGCGAGTTTCACCGACAATACGGCAAACAGATTACGCAAATAATCAAAGATTTTAATCTGGGTAGAAAATTTACTAAATTTTTGCAATCCTGCGCTTCTCTCCAGCTAAAAAAAGCGGAAAAAGGCTGGCAAGTTTCCCTCCATTAATTAAAAATTAAAATATATCCACCTTCCCATTACTAGCAACTTGAGTTATCATACAATCGGGACGTAAAGAAATGTAAAGGGATATGCAGGACAAAGTTGTGGTTGTGGTGGGTGCAACTGGCGGCATCGGTTCAGCGGTGGCCCGCCAACTCGCTGATGCGGGTGCGACGCTAGTGCTCGCCGCCAGAGACAGCAGTAAGTTAGACGCTTTAGCTAGCGAACTTTCGGCAACCGAGGTACTGTGCGTGCCCACAGATATCACTAATTTGCCCCAAGTCGAGACGCTGATGCACAAAGCTGTGGAACATTTCGGACAAATTGATGCCCTCGTAAACGCCGCCGGTGCCGGAATTCTCAAGCAGTGGAACAAGTTAGAACCCGCTGATTTAGATGCAATGCTTGACTTGAACTTGAAAGGCAGTTTTTACACGTCTCAAGCAGCAGCGAATGTGATGAAAGAGCGCAAATCCGGCCACATTTGCAATGTCATCGGGATTTTGGGCAAGCATTCGATGGCGATGGGAACGGCTTATTGCGCTTCAAAGTTTGGGGTAGTTGGTTTCAGCAAGTGCATGGCAGATGAACTGCGGCGCTACGGCATTAAGTTTACGCTATTCTATTTTGGCGGGGTGGATTCTCCGTTTTGGGATAATGTGAGTTTGAAGGTAGACAGGTCAAAAATGCTGAGTACCGAAACTGCAGCCAATGCGATTATGTTTGCTCTTTCGGCGGACCCGCAAGCTGTGCCGATGGAGATTAATATTCAGCCGGAAAGTCATTTGTTCTTTTAGCTAGGGAGAAGTGATTTGAAGGCAGAAGGGAGCGGAAGCTGAAGGCAAGAAAAATTATGAAATTTTTAGGTTTGAGAAGTTGTACAGCACTTAATTATGTAGCTGCACGGGCTGGCGCACCTTACCCCTACAAGTAGCGCGTCAAACGATTTTTTCGCCTTAGTCCTATTGGCGAAAGCCTAACGGTCAAACCTAAGTTATCACAGACAGGGGGTTTCTTTTAAGTGCCGACTTATTTCTGCCTTCAGAGGGAGCGAGGATATTCAATCTTTAGGTTATTATTAAGTGGGTGCGCAATAAAAAGTATGAAAAATATCCATTACTCACTCCCTCCCTTGCAATTTCGTCTTGAAAATCAGCAGATTTTCCCTTTTTCAGTTTCCATTTTCAATTATTGATTATGGAGTTCGATCGCATTCAATTTTACGTTGAAAAGGCTAAAGTATCCCGCGACTGGTTTGTGAGCCAGTTAGGCTTTCAATCAATAGCAGGTTATGCCAACAGCCACACTCACACTGAAGTTGTCAGCAGTGGCAATGTATTTTTTGTTTTATCTTCGCCCCTGACACCCGCTAGTCCCGCTGCTAGTTGGTTGAAGTTTCATCCTCCAGGGATTGCCGATGTGGGCTTTCGGGTAAAAAATATTGAATTAGCGGTAGCTAGAGCGGCTGCTGAAGGCGCTAAAATCCTGGAACCGATTCAAGAAGACCTAAACGCAGGAGGCTATTTTAAGCGGGCAAAAATCGCGGGCTGGGGAGATTTAAGCCATACGCTTGTGGAGCGAATTGGCAGCCATTCACTGCTATCGGCTTCGGATAAGCTGCCGTTGTTTACCCGGATTGACCACGTAGTGTTAAATGTGGAATCGGGCGATTTGTCAAGTGCTGTGAGTTGGTATCAAAAAATATTAGGTTTTCAACCGCAGCAAAATTTTGACATTCAGACGGAGAAATCGGCTTTGCGGAGCCAAGTTATGGTACACGCTGAAGGTGGGGTGCAATTCCCGATTAATGAACCGGCATCAGCTAATTCTCAAATTCAAGAGTTTTTGAGCGCCAATCGGGGGCCGGGAATTCAGCACATGGCTTTGCAAACTAATAATATTGTGGGTGTTGTTGCCGATTTGCGATCGTGCGGTTTGCCTTTTCTGCCGGTTCCTCCAACATA
>NZ_JAUBQR010000326.1:0-4881 GCF_036701385.1 Microcoleus sp. Pol12B4
TCGCGCAAGGATGTTGCCCGGTGTACGATTACTAAGGAAATGGTCGAGAAGCGATCGACCGCCGAGCTGTTGGTACTGCCGTCTTCGCTGCCCAAGCCAGAGTCAGCTTAAAAGCAAGGTTTTCAGCACAGCCACTTATGGAATCTCGCATTCAATCATACCTGCGCTTTGCGGCGAGCCAGCAGCGCGACACCGAGCGGATCGGGCCGTTCCTCGCTACCTTCAGCCGCCACAGCGCCAACCCTTATCTGAACTATGCAATTCCCGACGACGGTGCGGCACCCTCGCTCGCCGATGTCAACGCCCTAATCGCTGCGTACTCTCAGCGCGGGCGACAGCCGCGTTTGGAGTATGTCGCGAAACTAGCCCCTGCTGTCGAAGAAACGCTGATATCCGCAGGTTTCACCGTTGAGGGACGCTTGCCGCTGATGACTTGCACTCCGGGTTCCGAGCAATTGCTTCCCGTCCCCCCGGGCATCGAACTAATTTTGCCAGTTTCCGAGGCCGAGATCCTCGGTACAGCCGCGGCGCAACATGAGGCTTTCACAGAGCCTGCACCAAGCCCTGAAGACGTTGACAGTCTTCGGAAAAGTCTGGCTGCAGGTGGCATCGCCGTACTCGCTCGCCTAGCAGCAACGGGCGAACCTGCGGGGGCTGGAATGTTTACTGTGCCGGCAAATCAGACGACAGAAATTGCCGGTATCGGCGTGCGCGTCCCTTTTCGCCGGCGGGGCATCGCAGGGGCCTTGACAGCCCGGCTGGTGCGAGAAGCTTTCGACGGGGGTGTTGCGGTGGCGTTTCTGATGCCGGGACACGAGGAGGGATTCCGAGTTTACACCCGCGCTGGATTTTGTGCGGGCGGCGAAATTTTGCACATTTCGCTGCCGCCAGCATAGATTTACCAATCTATAAAATCATCCTCATTTAACTCAGAAGATAACTCGGCAAAATCCGGTTCTGATTCCAATCTAAAAGTTTCCGACTCCCAAATCTCCAAGTCATTCGACAAATCAACTACTTCCCCGTCAAACATATCGGCCAATTGCCTAGCCGTATTCGCGACATATTGAGCGTCATCACGCACCGCTATAGCCTGAGCGTTAAAGTTATTTTGAGAGTCTGTAGAACCGTTTGTGGGCGATCGCCCTTCGGAAATGGCAGGCACATTAACCGCGGTATTTTCAGCCGCTGGTGGGTGTTTTTGTTCTTCTCCACCATTACCCAAAAAATCATCTGTAATTTCAGAACCCACCGAGTTCTGCACCTGTTCGCCGGCATCACTCACAGGATGAGAATTCCTGGGATTTTTGCCCGCACGTCCGTTAGAAGTTGGCAAATCCTTGGCGCGGGAACTATTAGTTTCAGCGGGATTTGTCACGCCCACTGTTACTTTTACTCGACGGTTAAAAACTTGCAAAAAAGCTTCTTCAATATTAGGTACTTTGTCTTTAACCATATTGAGCAAAGGTTGCGCTCGCATCTTAACATAGGCACTATTATCGGTAAAAATTACTAGCTGTCCATGTTGCCGAAGCAGCGATTGAGTGCTGAACGGTCGCACGCGCTCAAGTACCTGTTCCCAGACTCGATTTAAATCGATTTCATCGGCTGAATTAGTCTGTGAATAATTTGTTTGATTCGTTTCAGCAGTTGGTACAGGTGCGGGAATCGCTGCAGGAGGTGTGCTTTCTATTCGATTAGCTACAGGCGGCGACTGAGGCGGAGGATTTTGCGAATTGGCAGCCGGAGGTTGTTCAATATTAGATGTCTGGCTCCCCCCCGATTGTAGGGGCGGTGCCCCCGTCCCCGCCCTGGGTTGGTGGGGGTGAATTTGTGAGGGAGCAATATTTTTGGCTGGTTCGGCTGCCGATTGCTGCTGAGTTCTAATTGCTGAGGGCAATAATCCCAATAGTGTTACTTCCAGCCACAAACGCGGCTGAGTGGTATTTTTAATTTGCACTTCATGGGTTTGCAAATGTTTCTGACCTGCCAAAATCAACTCGGCATCCCAATGGCGGGCAAAATCCCCCAGTTTTTCCCAAGTTGCAGAGGTTAAAGCTACTAAATCTGACCGCTTCGGTGCCGCTTTGGCTATTAGTAAATCTCGGTAAAAGCTGGCGAGACTTTGCAGCACGATTAGCGGTTCCCGACCGCGATCCATAAGGTGGCGGCTCATGTCTATTAGTGCTGTAGCGTTATCTGTATCAATAGCTTGCAGCAAATCCATTAAGTCATTTTCTGGTACTGCACCGACTAAATCCCAAACTTTTTCGACTGTTACTTCACCCTGAAATAAGCTCAGTTGATCTAGCAAACTTTCGGCATCCCGCAGACCTCCTTGGGCAATTTGAGCAACCATTTGTACTGCATCACTGGCAATATTGATATTTTCTAATTGGGCAATTTTGTGTAAGTGAGCAATCATTGCTTCGAGGGGTATGCGGCGAAAGTCGAACTTTTGGCATCGAGAAATAATAGTTGGTAATACTCTTTGTGGGTCGGTTGTTGCGAGGACGAATACAACGCGATCGGGCGGCTCTTCTAATGTTTTTAATAAGGCATTAAATGCCTGGGTACTGAGCATATGAACTTCGTCGATTACATATACTTTATAGCGGCATTGTACGGGAGCAAATTGAGCTCGTTCGATCAAATCCCGAATGTTATCTACTCCCGTGTTGCTGGCGGCGTCAATTTCGATGACATCTAGTGTGGAACCTCGGGCAATTTCTTGACAAACGTTGCATTTGCCGCAGGGTGTGGGGGTGGGGGCAACCGTAGAAATACAGTTGAGGGATTTGGCGAAAATTCTGGCACTGGAGGTTTTACCGGTGCCTCTGGGGCCGGTGAATAGATATGCTGGTGCTATGCGCTCTTGCAGGATGGCGCTGGTGAGGGTTTGGGCGATCGCCTCTTGACCGACTAATTCGGCAAATGTCTGAGGGCGATATTTGTGGTGCAGGGGTTCGTAGGTCACGATCGAATTTGGGTGGTATTAGCTGTAATCTTAGCTAAGGAGACGTTGTTCGATCGCACCACAGCTCGACTTTCACAGCAAGCCTCCCGGTGGGCTGGCACGGCGGGAGTCAGCCCACAGTAGGAATTATCACTCTCTAACGTCCGCCCCTCGATCGTCCGGGCGATCGGCTGTTCTGCTTGATGTTTTCCGCTGCTCGCTCCCAGAGTTACTATTAATTTATGTGTATTTCTTTTTATTTTTCTAGAAAAGGAGACGCCCGAACAAACATTTTTTTAGCTGTATTGGTATAATATATTACAGACAATTCACCATTTCTATTGGCCAGTAGCAGCACGCAATTTTCCGATATTTCGGAAACCTGCTTGCAGTTAAAGATAAAGTATTAATTAGAGGGTGCGTGCTCCAGTTGCAGAAATCCAGTTGTACCAAGATGATGGTGGAATGATGTCAATGTTGGTTGATCCAGTTGCACTACCAGCTCTACTCGGGACTCCTGTATAAATATAGCGTCAAATTTTACCCTTTAAAAGCCCATGTCAACCCAAATAATCCTTGTAGAACCAAGGTTGGCAGTAGCGCCTCCCAAACCTAAAAAGGCTAAACCCGGAGATCCGTCCTCAGACCAACTCTTAATGGGAGGGTCGGGATTACTGTTGTTATTGCTTATCGGTTTAGCGGTGTTTACCAAGCTAAAACTCGACGATTTGAGTAAAAAGCTCAAATTTGAGGAGTTTAGAAATCGAGAACTCCAGAAAAAATACAAAATGGCTCTGGAAACCATGTTAAAGATGGAAAAGAATCCCGACCTTATCCATTCGCGAGACTTTAATTTAGACTACCTGAGAATGCGAATGGCGGAAGAAGTGTTTCACTTTGCCATTGTCAACCAAATTAAGGTAAAAGTCAAAGAAAAAATTAGTATTGCCCTGCGTCCGACTCAGGGTGCAGTGGGAGATAAAAACGGGAATGCCGGCAGCGGCAGGCAAGTCGATTCGATGTTTGATATCGAATACGAAACTGGCGATCCCGCAGTAAAAATAGAAAAACGAGTGCTGTTTAGGATTCAAATTAAGCTGATGAAACTGCCGACTCAGGCAACATCGGCGACAATTAATCAAATTATTGACTGTTTGGAAACTTATCTGAGTCCTTCTGACGACCACGACAGTTGGCAGCCGACAATTCAAGGTCGCATCGTTCATATTGAGTGGGATCAAAAAGCCAAGCCAACGCCGATGTTGGTGTTGGAACAATCGAATGAAGGGGTGAATGTTACCTTTAGGACTACGAGAACGCCTGCCGGTAGACCTACAAATGCCAATGATAGCCAATTAGTAGGAGCTAAGGGTCAAAAAAGTGGCAAAAGTAGTTCTAAAACTCCAGCCAAAGGTGCAACAAAAAGTCCTGCCAAGGTAGGAGGAAAGCGTCCCGGTTCTCGGAAATAAGTTGAGGTGGATTAATATTATTTTCCCGAAAGAACGCCGGTTGCCGCCGTTGTTGATGTATCTTGTGCGAGGTAGCCGTCTTCCATGTGAATAATGCGATCGGCTATGTCTAAAATGCGGTTGTCGTGGGTGACAAGCAAAATAGTACAGTGCTGTTCTTTGGCCAAACCTCGCATAATTTCTACCACATCTCGACCTGATTTACTGTCTAGTGCTGCTGTGGGTTCGTCTGCTAATACTAATTTCGGCTGGCTGACTAACGCGCGGGCGATCGCCACTCTTTGTTTCTGTCCCCCAGAAAGACTGTCCGGGTAATAATCTATTCTTTCTCCCAAGCCTACAGCTTGCAGCATTCCCTCTATTTTATCATTAGTTTCTTGGGGAGAAAGATGACTGTGCAGTTCTAAAGACATTTGCACATTTTGCCTAGCTGTCAAGCATTTGAGCAAATTGTGA
>NZ_JAUBQR010000455.1:0-1253 GCF_036701385.1 Microcoleus sp. Pol12B4
AAGAGTTGAGTAAAAAGCAGGAATCAGAATAATTTGTTTTGTTCCGATCGATCGCATCACGGCGATCGCCTCTTTTAAATTACTGACAAACTGCTCATCGCTAATGCCGTACATAGCATCATTTGTGCCGATCGCCACAATCGCTTTTTCGCAGGTAAACCGAAGTGGTACTACAAGTTTAAGCTGTTCTAGCAGCGAGACTGAACTCATCCCTCCGATCGCAAAATTAAAATTTTCTGATCCCAAAGAGTCTCCCAGAGCCGAGGAAATAGAATCGCCCCACACACACCCTTGATATTGGCGATCTTTAATTTGTTGTACCTGATTGTACACAGCAACTTGCCACCACAGTGCAGAACTAACTGTATCACCCGAAGGTTGCGAGTTAGCTAACACCCGAAAGGGGATCTACGTCGATAAAAACAAAGCCAACAGGACGGACAATAACCTAAATTTAACTTTCCTAAAAATTGCTACTCTTGCTGCTAGTTTAGTTTATGCTATTCCTTTAACCAACAGTCAGGAGCTATGCAAATTTAGCGAAATTGCGATCGTCTTTTCATGATAATTAATCAATCTTTCGCCCCCAACAACTCCTGCTGCAAAACCTGATTTAATTTGCCGCTGCGAAACCCCTCCAAATCCAAAGTCGCGTACATAAAACCAAACTCCTGAAACACCGCCACCAATGCAGGCAAATCCGTATTTAGCACAAACTCCCGAATCTCCTCTGCCGGTAACTCAATGCGCGCCGTATCTCCATCCGATCGCACTCGCAAATTTTTCAGTCCCAACTGGCGCAAATACCGTTCAGCGCGCCCGACTCTTTGCAACTTTCTAACGGTGATTTCTTCACCGTAAGGAAAGCGCGAACTCAAACAAGGTTGAGCGGGTTTGTCCCACCAAGGCAAACCCAATTCTTTTGCCAATTGCCGCACTTCAAATTTAGTGATTCCTACTTCTGCTAAGGGCGATCGCGCACCGCGTTCCTTTGCCGCCTGAATTCCGGGACGGTAATCCTTCAAATCGTCAGCATTAACCCCATCCACCACATAAGGATAACCCTTTGCTAGTGCTAGGGGTTTCAAAGTATCGTGCAGTTCGCTTTTGCAGAAATAGCAGCGGTTAACCGGGTTAGAAGTGTAATTGGGATTTGCCATTTCCTGAGTTTCTACTTCCTCGTGGGCAATCCCAATTTCTGCTGCTTGAATGCGCGCATCTTCTAAATCTTCTGGCAGTAAAGACGGGGAAAC
>NZ_JAUBQR010000456.1:0-1252 GCF_036701385.1 Microcoleus sp. Pol12B4
GTCTTGGCTGCCGGTGAACAGATAAGCTGCGCCTCCTTCACCTCGACCTTTATTGTCTTGAAATACGCTATTGGTAATCTTAATTGTGCCGGAAGCTTCGCTCGGATTGCTGGCTCTGTCTGTGTAAACTGCGCCGCCAAAACCCCTTAAAAACGGATTAACTTTGCCTGTGGCGTAAACGGCTGCGGTGGTATCGTTGCCGATAAATCGGGAGTTGTCAATTGTCAGCTTACCTTGAAGGCTGTTAATTGCCCCGCCGTTAATTCCTTTGTTGTTGGTGAATTCGCTGTTGGTGACTGTAAAAGTTTTGAAACTCAAAAAGCCGATCGCACCTGCACCGCGTTCATCGTTAGCGGAGGTGGCCACGTTGCCGTTGAATTTACTGTTGGTAACAGTCAGGGTATTGTTGAAATTACCAAAAATTGCGCCACCACCTTTATCGGCGACGTTGTTGTTGAACTCAACGTTTTCTACTGTGAGGTTTACTTCGTCGGTTGTGCCGATCGCGCCACCTCGATCGGTAGTTTTGCCGTTAGTAATAATGAGGTTTTTGACCACAAAATTAGTAGCAGTTGCAACATTGGCATTGACAAAAAAGGCGCGGGATGCGTTGTTGCCACTGATGGTTAAACCGGCTGCGGCGGCGCCGTCAATCGTGATGTTTTTGCCAACGGGAATATCAAGTTGACCGCTGGTGAGAGTAATGGTTTGGCTGGCTAAACCTGGAGCGAAGGTAATGATATCGCCGGCAACAGCGGTGGCGATCGCAGCTCTTAATGAACCGGGCCCGCTATCGCTATTGTTGGCTACTACGATCGTAGCTAAATCACCTTGGTAACCTGCCATAGCCTCTGGCTGCAAGGCTAAGGGAGATTCAATTTGACCCCTAGCAAATTCTAAATTCCAGTCGCCGCCACTGCCAGTTGTGTTGGTCGATGCAGCAACGTCAGCCCCGGTTAATTGGCTGAACCGATCGACGAAATTAGCACCTGTACCGCCTGCTACATCGCAGCCGTACAGCATGATGTCTGCTTGTGGGGCTAGTGAAGTTTGCCACGAGTCCAACTGGCTTTTGTATTGCTCTATGTTATCTGAACCCAGAGCAGTATTGCCTAATTGTAGGCTACCAGAAGTGCCGTGAGAAATAATGTGAACCGAGTCTATCGCCCCGTTAGTAGAGGCGTATTTTTCAATTTCCGAGGTGATTTGTTCGATGCCGTTTTTGGTGCGATCGAGTATTACTACCTGCTGT
>NZ_JAUBQR010000327.1:0-4845 GCF_036701385.1 Microcoleus sp. Pol12B4
TTCCAACATAATTACTCTTTCTGCTTTGTGCTTTATTATATTATCCAGACTAATTATAAATTTTTATTGCATTTATTTAAAATTAACTTTTTTTAGAGTAATCAGTAATTTTACTTAGGTCAACACCAGCCTTAGCGCCCATACAATGTATTTTTAGTAGCTGTAGCGACCAACTTTACATAATTTTTACTTAAACACAAGCTTTCTTGACAGTAGCTTTACAAAAATCTCTAAGTAAATAGGTAGTATTAATACGTAAGCGAAACCAACCGCTACATTACCAAGAACAGCACTTAAAATTTTTCAAATTTAAGGAAATTTACCATGAAATTACATCACAGTACCGGAGCGATCGCATTTTTATTAGCAACTCCTTTAGTAACCAGCTTGAGTGTAGGTATAGCGCCCAGCAGTGCTGCCACAATAGCAGGTTCAGCAGCAGCAGTAACGATTGACAACTTCAGTCACGCACCCACTGACACAGGTACATCTACTAACACTAACGCTGAGACAATAGCTAACAACGGTGCAGTCATTAGCAAAGTGAAAGCTGAGGCATTTTTTATATCTAACTGCCACGAATTGCTGGCAGCAAATCTCTCGCAAAGTGCAGTCATAGGCAGCGGGAATAACTATTCCGGTTTCGCCCAAAGTCAAGCAGCAGTGATCGGCGACTTCTTCATTGATGCTGAAGAAACTTTTTCCTTCACTTTTCAGACATTTTTAGCTCTTTTAACATCAGTTAATAACCCCCAATCCGAACGCGCCAGGGCGAATGGGAGTATATCTTTCGGCGTGATTAACACTGTTACTAACATTTTGTTAGACTCTTTTCAATTTGCCATCGGTTTAGACTCTTCTAGTGGCTTTTATGCAGATGCCTTCGTTAGCAACAGCTTTAGACCCACACAAATTAACTTTAATTTTCTGGCTCAAGAAAGTGCAGCAGCTAGCCTCCTGTACACTTCTGGGGTATATTCGCGGACATTCAACAGCGCCACTAACTTAAGGTTAGTAGAAGTTAAGAACAATATCGCAGAGACAGAAGCAGAAGCAGAAGCAGAAGCAGTTCCCGAACCGAGCACAGTATTAGGTACTGCAATATTTTTAGGATTGTTTGTCAGGCAGAGAAAACACAAGAAAACAATGTCGGAAGTCAAATCAAAAGTTTAGGAAAAACCCCAAATGTAAATCCGTAGGATGTGCAAGGCGCACATCTTATGGTTTCCATTGAATTGCTCGTTATAAAATGCTGTCGCCCTGGGCGGGTTGATAAATATTATCGGTTTGAAAGACAGATTTTTGGTGAAACCCGCCCCTAATTTTATTGCGGTTAATTGGCAGAACATTATATCGCTTCTTCCGAGGATAAACACTGCCGACCTCACTTATCTGTCGGCACACAATACCCATTAACCATGTCCATCTTCTTCTTTTCCTAAATATGCCTCAATTACGCGGGGATCTGAGCGAACTTCGGCCGGAGTTCCCTCAGCAATTTTAGTACCGTACTCCATAACACTCACGCGATCGCTAATTCCCATCACCACCTTCATATCATGTTCAATCAGCAAAATACTCAAATTCAGCTCATCGCGAATCCGATAAATAAAGCGAGTTAAATCAGCCGTTTCGTTCGGGTTCATCCCCGCCGTAGGTTCGTCCAAAAGCAGCACTTTAGGATCGGAAGCCAAAGCCCTCGCAATTTCCAATCTCCGCTGGTCGCCGTAGGAAAGGTTTTTTGCCAACTCCGACGCTTTAGCAGCACCTAAACCGACAAAATCAAGCATAGTGAGCGCTTTTATTTTAGATTCCCGCTCCTCAATCATCGCAGCGGGAGGGCGGAGGATTGCACCCAACAAACCTGTTTTCAATCGGCAGTGTCTACCTACTAAAACATTATCCAGGACAGTCATGTTGTTAAACAAGCGGATATTTTGAAAAGTTCTAGCAATGCCGAAAGTGGTCAGGCGATCGGGCGGTAAACCGGTAATATTTTTATTTTCAAGTACCAACTGCCCCCCACTCGGTTTATAGATGCCAGTAAGCATATTAAAAAAAGTAGTTTTGCCCGCACCGTTGGGGCCTATCAAACTGGCGATCGAGCCTTTTTCCAATGTTAAACTAACCTGGTTGACGGCAGTCAAACCGCCGAATCGCATTGTAAGTTGCTGTGCTTCTAATAATGACATTTTGGTTGTGATTCCTGATATTAGTTAAGTTGTTAGAGATTTGCCCCTTGAGTTTTAGGACAAAAACAGTGGAAAATTAAATGATAGACAGTTCAGCTAAGGTTTAATATCTCTCCAGCGTCTAGCTTCAATGTGGTGCTGTTGTAGCAATCGGTTAAAGTCTTCGGTATCAGTTGTTGCAATGATTACGTCTATTCCTATTCTCTTAATAATGACGGCTTGAGCGGCTATGATTAAGTCTGCATCGTAGGCTACATAAGAATTATTGTGTGCAAAAGCCCATAGCTCAACCGCTTCTTGCATTACGTTGCCCTCTTCGGAAGTAACTGGAAAATATGCAACTCCTTTTTTTGCGATTAGCACATCTAGTTTTTCAATAGCTTTATGAGCTTTTTGTTTCTCTTCTGATCCAGATTTGCGATCGCGGATTCGTCTGATATGCTCGCGCCTTGCTTCATAGTTTACGATTTCGGATATAGCTACACGATATCCCTTATTTATTAGCCCCTCTAACCACTCCTTGCATTCAATTGCTTCTCTAATCGATTCCTTAACTTCGCTTTCAGGGCTTTGAGGCAACCTATTTTTGCCTTTGTCAACAAGGGGATGTATGAGTTTTCCGACGACACCCGTATCTAAAAAAATCAACGTAATCATGAGTTAGGTTGCTTGTTTTCCGATAACTTTTCAAGCTCGTTAATATCCTCTTCACGCCAGGAACGCAGAGTTTTAAGGAGGTCTTCTTTATCATCTGTTTTTAGTGCATTGTTGGCTTCTTCATAGATTGATTTATACGAAAATTTTTGGCGGTCGTGTCTATCAATTTCCCACAAAATTGCTTTGGCTGCATTTCTTATGGCTATAGCTTGGCTGGTGATTTCATCTGCTGGTCTTTTCTTGGCATAATCTTCAAATGTTTTATAGCTGATAAATGTCTGAGCTAGATCTTTTGCTAATTCGCGACCTCTTTTGGTAAAGAAGCTTAGATAATTTTCTGCAATATCTAATAAATTAATGAGTCCTGCGTAAAACAATCTTAGTTGCTTTACTTCGTTGTCTTCAAGAGATGCAGCAAGCATATATAATTGGGCAGAGATCCTTGTTCTAGATATTTTAGCCCAAAGTTGTACATTTTCTATGCCATCAACAGCTTCCTTCGGGGCAAAGTCTTTGTACTTTGTCTTAAATGCTTCGAGGCTACGTTCAAGTTCTTCTAAGCTTTTATGTCTCTCAGAAGGATTGCTTTCTGATTCAATATGGAGATAAAGGTCGTAGATTGACAGCAGCTCTCTAAGCGCCTCCTCTGGTGCCAGAGCATCTTGAGATTGGAATGCTTTTTCTAAGGATTGTTGTATCGCTGCAAATTGTTCTCCAACTCCCTTAATTTCTTCGGTGTAATTGCTTTTTTCAATGATTTGTTTTGTCGCTAAAATCATAGCTTTGAATAATTGGAGTGATTCGACCTTGGCCAGACGATACAGAGGATGGCTAATCCTGCTGCCGTCACGGTCAAGCTGGTTAATTGCTAGTTTAGCCTACCTGAGACATTGGCAAATTCTTTTGGAGGCATTAGGGTACAGCATTGATACACGCCAAACAAGGAACCGAGCCCCGACTTCCTTAATTTGACACGCACCGAGGCGATCGCCTCGGTGCCCTTATGCAACAAAAGTTAATGAGCGTGCTATTTACTTTTGTCCGACTACTTACTGCATTTTCTAGCGTACAGACAAAGTGCGATCGTCTGTACTCTGCGGTGTGTCAGCAGCAAATTGTGTGAGTTGAGTCAAATCTCTTGACTGACGCACCCTACTGTATTCTCTAACGTACAGACAAAATAGAACTTAAAAAGATTAGATTCTAGCGAACGGCCAGGGCGATATTGTGCGTGTAAATCAGCAGTCGAAAAGTTTTCAATAACTTTGAGATTGAGTTCGTCAGCCAAAGTTGCAATCTTTTCAAACCCAGTAATCCACGGTGCATACATACTTTCGTATTTATCTATGTAATCATTGATATCTTGGTAGCCCGTCGTTCTCAAAATCACCTTTTCCGACATATAATCAAAGGACAATCGGAAATTATGAACATTGTCACGAATTTGTTCTAACACAAGTATGACATCTTTTTTGTCAACCAAAGTAGTGTTGCCTTCCCACAAAAAATATGTCGGTCGAGCGAAATCAAATTCACTCTGTTTCAGCAAGGGGATTAAACCGTCTTTTACATAATCGCCGGGAAGGTAGCGGACATTCGCAGTAACTTTGTTAGCTTTGAGAGTTTCTTCTTTTAATTGAAGAGTCGCGCGGTCGTCTATTTCAAAATAAGTGACTTTTTCGCCATTAATTCTAGCAGCGCGAGTATCCAAGCCTGAACCTAAAATAACTACTTGCTTGCAACCTCCTAAAATTTGATTGGACAAAACATCATCAAAATATTTAGTCCGCAACTTAACCATTTCTTTAGCGGCGGGAGAGCTTTGAGCTATGTGGCTAGCTATTTTTTTTGTTTCCTCATTCAGCCAGATTTTTACTACATGATCAGTATAGAGAGGAATTGCCTCTTCATTCTCTTCTGCTCTAAATTCCGCAACGATAAAAGCAGTACCAGTTACATTTTTCATGGCTAATCTTTCACCCTTACTAAGTAGTTG
>NZ_JAUBQR010000011.1:0-27638 GCF_036701385.1 Microcoleus sp. Pol12B4
CAAGCAGAACACTCTCCTTGCTTGCATCCGTTCGGCAAGCGGATACCGGCATCTTCTGCCATATCTAAGATATACTGTTCGTCTGGTACTGCGATCGTGCGATCGAGCGCGAGAGCCTCATTCACCAACCGAACTTGATAAACAGCCATTTCCACCTCTTATATTTCAATTGCTTGTATTCAACTCAAATAGATGATTACAACTTCCAGAAAAAATTAAAATGTCGGGTGCGGACGAAGCACATTCCGCTATACATGATAGCTAAAAAACCCAGTATTTTCAAAACACCGGGTTTTTGAGAAACCACAACCTCGATCGCTATACTAGACAAGTGCTTCTTGATAATCGAGATTTTCCTCTAGATAAATAGCCCGAATATCCTCTGGTAAGTTGGATTCTAAAGTTTGATATCCTTTTTGCAGCAAAGCCTTTACCTGAGCGGGCGAAATAGCTTCGCCTTCAGCTTGCAAATAAGCTGCAATTCGAGTTTCGCTCCAGCGAAAAGTCTGAGCCATCAACACCACTAAACGCGGCAGCGGCGCTAACAATTCTAAGGCTTGTTTGACGTAACACCACAGGGGAGGCGAAGCCGATTGCAAAGAATAGTGAATCGACTCAACAGGGGGCAATTCGGCTTGATTGATGCAGATAGCCGTGACATTAATCAGCCAGTTTTGGAGACTGAGATTTTCGCCATCAGACTCTTGGATTTCGCGGCGCAAATCGAGGCCTCGGAGTTCGTGATAGATGTGCAGCCAAGTGTGGGCAAACAGGTAATCGCCTTGTACGGGCGATCGTACGGAATGGCGAATCAGGGAGTGTACAATTTGAGCGTAGCGGCAAAAAATCGCCGTGAAGAAGCGACCCTGATCGGGATGGTTTTGAAACAGAGTCAATAATTCCTGGTCGCTGTGATGGAACAGGGATTTGACCACAGGATGGTTGAGTTCTGAAAAATTAGGTGTTTGCACAATTGTTCTGGAAAGGTTTGGAGAATAAATGCGGGTGCAGCCCGATTCTACACGATTTGTCGATCGACATTCCAGAGTTGAGGGCTATTTTTTAGCGGTGCGGTGCCAGCAGAGCGGTATTTCTGGCATTTTGTCCCTCTTTCAAGATAATATATACTTTTCACTTGTGCGATCGGGCTTTTCACACATCAGAAAAGTTATCAAAAACTCTGGCTATATTACTTGCCATAAAAAAGAACCTTCACCGGAAAAATGCGTGTCGGTTCATAACGATAAATTAAGAGCGATAGCCTACAGTATGGATGCTCTGATTCCTGGTTTTTATGCTTGGTTTGGTCTGCTTAAAATCCTTATCGTAAATTATTATTCACTATCCTGCCAGCCTTTGATTGCTCCAGTAATAAATGCCCCTGCTGGATTATCGATGGCTTTTTCAAACGCTGCTAGCCCACCTTCTATAGCCGCCTTTATAACTTTTTCTTTCATTGTTGGGTTACTTTCTAAGTGTTTCACCACTTCCGTTGCCATTACCATATCTCTTGCTGGTGTATCGCTAGGATAAATTGTTTCTAGCTGTTTGAGTAATGCTTGAATTTCGCCTGCTGCTTGCACTAAGCTTTGAGGCTTTCCTGCGGCGTAGTAATTTCTCTCGATGTAACTACCTTGAATATGTCTGTTGAAATTACCGCCACCTGTGTTAACCTTCCAATTTTCACTATTACTCATCTTGATATCTCCTTAACTTCTCATTACAATTTTATTTTGAAACCTTATTGATTAGTGAACTATAGCCTTTCTCAAAAAGATGAGGTATGCTGAGTTATGCTACAACCCTTACACCAGCAAGCTTTTCAGGTCAAGATTCGTCCGCGAACCAATGTGAGAAAGGCTATACATCCGCACACTTCTATCTACCAACTACTAAATCTTTCTTCGTCTATCTTCCCTTTTGCTTCATCGATAGCCAAGTCTTTAACATAACTTGAACCAGTTGCATTCGATCTCAGACCATCTATCTTGTAATACCACTTCTCATCTTTGTCTGATTCCAAATAAATTGTATATCCTTTATAATGAGTTTTTTCCCCATAATCTTCTGAGTCTTCATCATCTGAATAAGCTTTATACCGTGATTCTTTGTGATTGAAAAGATGATCAATCAAAAAATTACCAAATGTTTCAGAAACTTCACTATCCTCAGCATTTTCGTCAATATGAAACTTAACTTTTAGATAGGGCTTCTTTCGAGCCTCTTTGGCTAACTCTTTAGCCATTTGAGTTACTGCTTGCTCTGTACTATATCCTTGACTTTGCATCTTAGTTAGAATAACTTGAAAATTATCAAGAATGGAAGTAATATCTTTGCTAATGTCTACACGATTGTTTTGCATATTTATATAATCACCTTGTATATAATCACCTTGTATGGAGCCATTATAATTTCCGCCACCTGTATTTGTGTCATGATTTATAGTGGAATTATTTATGTCTTTCAAATCATCGAGTTTGTGATTAACTCTCCTACTTCTTTGTAGCTTTAAATATAAATACAAAATGCTTACAAGTATGCCTATTCCTATAATAACAACAACCACATATTGATTTTCAACTATTAATTGAGCGACTTTAACAATTAATAGTGCCACTAAAATTAAGTATATAATTTTTTCGGTATCAGACAGCCTGTGTCTAAAGTGGTCAAACAGTTTTACTGAAATTTTTTTCGCATAGCTCATACTACGGGAAGAGTTTTTTGAATTTTAGTAATCACCATATTGTACCAACTTCCTTTATAAATGGGTATAATATAAATCATTATTTATGTGTGATCAATATCACTAATATCACTTACCAAAAATGCTATAGAGTACAAAAACAAGGTCTTGGCATCGCCATCACCAAAGTTACCAATAGCTAAAAATATCTGCGTATTGGGCGACGTGACTTTATAGCACTTCGTGCAAGCAATCCGTGTGATTATAATTTAGTATTAATTAATAACTACAGCACTTTCCAAAAGATGCTGCCACAAAACCTCTTGCAAATACTTCCCAGCATAAGACCTCGGAGCTGCTACATAATAGTACCATAACCTCCACCCCCCGGTGTTTCAATTACAAACACATCCCCGGGCTGCATTTCCACAGTCGCCGTACTTCCCAAATCTTCAACTTTTCCATCAACCGTTTCAACATAATTCCGGCCAACTTTCCCCGCTTCACCCCCATTCAAACCGCAAGGAGAAATCACCCGCCGCCCCGATAAAATTCCCGCCGTCATCGCCTCCCGAAACCGTACTCGCCGCACAACTCCATTACCGCCGCGATGATATCCATTCCCCCCGCTATTAGCCCGAATTGCAAAACTTTCTAATAACACCGGAAAGCGCCATTCTAATACTTCAGGATCGGTTAAACGCGAATTAGTCATGTGAGTTTGTACCGCATCCGTGCCGTCAAAATCTGCACCAGCACCCGAACCGCCGCAAATAGTTTCATAATATTGATAGCGCTGATTTCCAAAGGTAAAATTATTCATAGTTCCCTGAGAAGCAGCCATCACTCCCAACGCGCAATACAAAGCATCGGTAATATTCTGCGATGTTTCCACATTTCCGGCAACTACCGCCGCTGGATAGCGAGGATTCAGCATACAGCCTTCGGGATTGATGATTTCCAGAGGTTTCAAACAGCCCGCATTTAGAGGAATATCGTCATCTACCAACGTGCGGAAAACATACAAAACAGCCGCTTTGCACACGGCTGCGGGAGCATTAAAATTGTTGGATTGTTGAGCAGAAGTGCCAGTAAAATCTATTTTTGCACTGCGCGCAGATTTGTCAATTGTAATCGCTACCTTAATTTGTCCGCCACTATCCATCGGATAAGTAAATTCGCCATCACTCAAAACCTCAATTACCCGCCGTACCGACTCTTCCGCATTGTCTTGTACGAAGCCCATATAAGCTTGCACAGTCTCTAATCCATAATGTTCTACCATCTTGAGAAGTTCTTCTGCGCCGCGCTTGTTAGCAGCAATTTGTGCTTGCAAATCGGCTATATTTTGAGCCCAATTGCGAACAGGAAAATTCCCCGCTGTCAGAATTTCTAGTAATTCTTTTTCTCGAAAATTGCCCTCGCTTACTAACAGAAAATTGTCAAGCAAAACGCCTTCTTCAGTTACTGTTGTACTGTTAGGAGGCATGGAACCGGGAGTGATGCCGCCGATGTCGGCGTGGTGTCCCCGCGAGGCAACATAAAACAAAGGAAGGGAGGAATCATGATCAAATACTGGAGTAATAACGGTGATATCTGGTAAATGCGTGCCGCCGTTGTAGGGATTGTTAGAAACATAAACATCGCCGGGTTGAATCGCATTGCCTTGTGCTAAAATTAAAGCTTCAACGCTTTCGCTCATCGAGCCTAGATGTACGGGAATGTGCGGCGCGTTGGCAACTAATTGCCCGTTTTGGTCGAAAATTGCACAGGAAAAGTCGAGACGTTCTTTGATGTTGACTGAGGAACTTGTGTTTTGCAATGTGACGCCCATTTGTTCCGCGATCGCCCGAAACAAATTATTAAAAATTTCCAGCAAAACCGGATCGGATTTAACCGCAGATAAACGCGAATGAACGCGGATATTATCTGCGTCTATCTGCGTGCATCTGCGGTTCAAAAATAGATCGTTTCTCTCTGTTAATTCCGCTTCCCAGCCCGGTTCTATGATATTAGTTCCCGTAGCTTCAACAATCATAGCAGGGCCTTCTATGCAGTCGCCCGATCGCAAATCCTCTCTCTGATAAACAGGCGTTTCCCGCCACCCGCCAGCAACATAGGTTTGCACGGTTGAAATTGGTTGCACAGGCAAGATGCGCGTCCCACCAGAGGGGGAAATTGTGGATGCTTCCGGCACATCCATTCTTTCTACAACTTCCACCGAAACCGCTTCCACAATCAGCGGTTTTTCTGGCATAATAAAACTGTAACGCTGTCGGTGGGCTGCTTCAAATTCAGCCTGCATCGCCTCAATATTATCAGCAAAATCTACCGCCAAAACCGAGTCACTTCCCTGATATTTTAAGCGCAGCTTCCTAACAACTAAAACCTCTGACACATTCTCTGTGTTCTCTGCGCCTCTGCGGTTCAATTCCCTCTTTCCCTCAGCCTCCAATTCGGTTAAAATATGATGCAAATCAGGTAATAATTCTGCATTTAATAGTTGCTCGATCGCCCTTTCGCGAATAGCCCGCACATCAGCCAAACCCATACCGTAAGCGGACAACACACCCGCATAAGGGTGAATAAATACCCGTTTCATCCCCAAAGCATCGGCGATCGCACAAGCGTGTTGGCCGCCCGCACCGCCGAAACAGCACAATGTATACTCCGAAACATCGTAACCGCGCTGAAGCGAGATTTTTTTGACAGCATTTGCCATCTTTTCCACCGCGATCGCCAAAAAACCCTCCGCCACCTCTTCGGCCGTCCTCTCGCCCCCAATTTCCCCCGCTAATTGCCCAAATTTTTGCTTTACTACGTCAGGGGCGATCGGCAAATCTCCATTCAATCCAAATACTTTCGGGAAAAAATCCGGTTGAATTTTCCCCAACATCACATTGCAATCAGTCACCGTCAAGGGGCCGCCTTTGCGATAGCAAGCAGGCCCAGGATTGGCCCCAGCAGACTCCGGCCCCACGCGGTAGCGAGCCCCGTCAAAAAACACAATTGAACCGCCGCCGGCTGCTACAGTGTGAATTGCCATCACGGGCGATCGCAATCTCACCCCAGCAATTTCCGTCTCAAATTCGCGTTCGTATTCGCCGTTAAAATGGGCAACATCTGTCGAAGTTCCGCCCATATCAAAGGTAATAATTTTATCAAAACCTGCCTTTTTGCTCGTTTGAACTGCACCGACAATTCCCCCAGCAGGCCCGGATAAAATACTGTTTTTTCCTTGAAATTGTGCCGCGTCCACTAAGCCGCCATTCGATTGCATAAACATTAATTTGGGGGGCGGGCACGGGGAGGAGGAGGAGGGCGGGCACGGGGGCACCGCCCCTACAGATAACTGACTGGTTACTTGTTCGACGTATCGACGTAAAATCGGAGATAAATAAGCATCGACAACCGCAGTATCTCCCCGCGAAACCAGTTTCATCAGCGGGCTAACTTCGTGAGATACTGAAATTTGAGTAAAGCCAATTTCTTTCGCTATTTTAGCAACTTGTTTTTCATGTTCCGAGTAGCGATAGCCGTGCATGAAGACGATCGCACAACTGCGAATTCCCTGATCGTATGCTTGCTGCAAAGACGGGATAAACTCGGGATTGACAGCAGTTAACTCCTCACCTTGAGCGCTGTAGCGTTCCGCAACTTCAATAACTCGATCGTACAGCATCTCCGGCAAAACAATGTGGCGGGCGAAAATATCCGGGCGGTTTTGATAGCCAATTCTCAGCGCATCGCCGAAACCTTTAGTAATTAACAGAATTGTGCGATCGCCCTTTCGTTCCAGCAAAGCATTTGTCGCCACCGTCGTCCCCATTTTAATCGCTTCAATTTCGGCGGCGGGTATAGCTGCGTCGGCGGGAATTCTCAAAATATCGCGAATTCCTTGCACTGCGGCGTCTGTGTAGCGTTCTGGGTTTTCCGATAGCAGCTTGTGAATGACTAATTTACCGTCGGGGCTGTTGGCGACAATATCGGTAAAAGTGCCACCGCGATCGATCCAGAATTGCCAGCGAGTGCGATCGGGATAAGTAGGATTCATATCTCTTTTTTGGGAAAATTTTGCTTGATTAATTTACAAGTATTCAACAAACTTCTGTTCG
The DNA here is from genome assembly GCF_036701385.1 of Microcoleus sp. Pol12B4. NCBI lineage: Bacteria > Bacillati > Cyanobacteriota > Cyanophyceae > Oscillatoriales > Microcoleaceae > Microcoleus > Microcoleus sp. Pol12B4. The sequence goes on from NZ_JAUBQR010000011.1 coordinate 6,802, forward strand.
AGTCAATTCATAAGACTCATAACTTCGGGTCATAAAAGTCATAATTTCTCGTCGCTCAAACTAGCAGGCGCTCGATCATGTTAATTATAGATGTCGAATGCCCTTGACTAACCCCTGACAAACACCAGCCAGAAAATCCAGTTCCAAAGTCTCAATCGTATCGCTTTCTCGATGATAATGCGGATTTCGCATATTAGCAGTATCAGTCACCATAATAGCGGCATAACCATTATCCCAAAAAGGAACATGATCGCTGCGGCGAGTATCGGGGACAATTAAACCTCGATTCGGCACCGGCAGCCACTCGCAGGGCTGACCAGATTTGCGAATTTTGCCACTCAAATTAATCAAATCGGGAACCGTCCGCAAAGTGCCAATTAAAGCAATAAAATTGCCACTATTTGGATAAAAATATTTCAACCCAGCGGGATACCTTTGAGAATTAGGATTATGGTTGCAATAACCTAACATTTCCAAAGAAATCATTAACCGGATTGACTTTTGCTGTTGCTTGTATTTAGCTGCATGATGACTGCTTCCCAAACAACCGTATTCTTCCATATCAAAGGCGACTAATTGCACTGGATATTTGAGCGGCCCAGATGCGATATCCCTTGCGAGTTCCAGCAAAACAGCAACACCAGTAGCATTATCATCGGCCCCAGGCGATCCGGGTACAGTATCGTAATGAGCACCAATTACGATCGGCGCCAACCGCTTCTTACTCGCCCGATCGAAGGGGGGTAAATCCAAGATAAAATTGTGATGAATTCGACCGCGCACGGAAAAATCGTCAATTTCTACAGTTCCCCACTGTGCCAACTGTTCGCGGATGTATTGCTGAGCATAAAAATGCCCTTCGGATGCGAGGTATGGATTGCGATCGCGTACAATTTGAATCAGATGGCTGTGCAAGCGTTCTTTGAGATTCATGCGATCGGAGATACAATGAGTACACTAAGATTATATGGGATTAAATTATGATTGGAGATATGATTGGAGAAGTCAGAATCGAAAATTATAAGTCGATTCAAAAGCTGAAGCTAGAATTAGGACGAGTAACTGTATTGATCGGTGAAAATGGCTGCGGCAAAAGCAATATCCTAGAGGCGATCGCCCTTGCTTCTGCGGCGGCTGATGACAAGCTGGATAACGAGTTTTTAGCTTCTAGGGGCATCAGAGTTACAGAACCTCAATTTATGCGATCGGCTTTTGAAAAGGAAAATTTGGTTAAGGATGTCAAAATTGATATCATAGGAAATAATGAAGAAAAATCTAGTTATATTTTAGATAATGATAACTCTCCCTATTCTCAGTGGATAGATAAAAACTCCCTAGATTACATGATAGCTTTATTAGAAAATAATAACATAGTAGCATCACTAGAAAATCAACTTGAACAATCAGACGACGAATTGAAAAAAATATTGTCCCCACGTAAAACAATATTCTCCATGCTAAAAAAAGCATTCCGCCATCTAGACGAAAGACTATTAAAAACAGAAGCTGAGCAAAAAATATTTCCTTTAAGATTTTACCTTCTAAAATTTACCATTTATTCTCCTGAAAACCAAGCTTTACGAACTTTTGAAAAAGAAGGGCAAATCCAACCATTAGGCATGAATGGAGAAGGTTTGTTTAAACTATTAAAAGTTTTGAGTTCAGATAACCAAGAACAGCTTAATGAAATCAAGAAACAACTGCAATTGATAGATTGGTTTCAAGATTTTGAAGCTCCTCCAAATTTATCCAATATCCAAAATTCTCTCCAAATTAAAGATAGATACTTAGACCCAGATTTAGCTTACTTCGATCAAAGAAGCTCTAATGAAGGCTTTTTGTTTTTGCTTTTTTACTTCGCTTTATTTATTAGCGATATCACGCCGAAATTTTTTGCAATAGATAACATTGATGCTTCTCTCAACCCCAGATTGTGTCGCAGATTAATGCAAGAATTAGTCGAATTAGCAAAAAAACACGGCAAACAAGTTATATTCACAACCCACAACCCGGCAGTTTTGGACGGTTTAGATTTAGATGATGATGAACAGCGGCTGTTTGTGATCTACCGCAACCAATTAGGGCATACTAAAGCTAGACGCATTCTCAAACCTGAACCTCTCGAAGGACAGGAACCTGTAAAATTATCCGAGGCTTTTTTGAGGGGCTATATCGGAGGGCTTCCTAAGAATTTTTAATATGATTAGTTTTGGATTAATTACAGAGGGATTGACTGACCAGATTGTGATTGAAAATATTTTAGCAGGATATTTCAAGAGTCTCGATCTAGATATTAGACCGCTTCAACCAGAAAGAGATAAAAAAGATGAAAACAAATTTAAAGGTTATGGTAGTTGGAGTCAAGTTTTTGCTTATTGCCGTTTAAAAGATTTTCAAGAAGCGTTTCAATTTAATGACTATATAATTATCCAAGTAGATACTGATGTTTCAGAAGAATATGGTATCCCACAGCAAGATGAAAATGGTGAATTTACTCCTAAAGAGTTGATTGAAAAAGTTATCGAAAAGTTTAAAGAGGAAATTGGCGAATATTTCTACAGTCAATGTCAACAGCGAATCATTTGGGCTATATCAGTACACTCTATTGAGTGTTGGTTGCTGCCACTGTATTATAAAGACAACAAAAAGTCTAAATTCAAAAAGTGTTTAGAAACGTTAAATAAGGAGCTTGTAAAGAAACATGATTTTACAATTGACGCCAAAAAGCCTGAATATTATCGGGACATTTCCAAACAATATCGCAAGCATAAGGATTTGATGGCTTGTTACCAACACAATCCCAGTTTGACAAGTTTTGTAGTAGAGATTGAAAGCAAAAAAATTGTTATTCCTTTAGAAGACGAGTGGTAAATTTAGGCAATTTTGCCTAAACTTTTCCACCTGCTACACTTCTGATTCCAATTCGCTAACCCGCAACTGCACGGGTAATTCTACAGAATTCAACTCAGACGACTCTAACAATCCTGTTGCTTCAACTTCTGCACTTGCTTCACCGTGCCGCATTTTATTCAATTTCTCACCCAAAGTATCCCGCTGGTTGATCAAATAAATACTAACCAAAGTCAGCCCGACTCCCATCGATTGCAGCGGATTGAGCACTTCGCCCAAGAACAAATTGCCGAATAGCAAAGCAAATACAGGCGTAAGAAAGGTAAGAGAACTTAAACTTGTTAAACTGCCACTCGAAGCAAAATAAAAGAATAAACCGTAGGCGATCGCACTTCCGAACACAGTAGAATAACCTAACGCCATCCAGCCGGAAAAATCGATATTCACAAACTGATCAGACTCAGTTGCAGCCGAAATTGCCAACAGTGGCAAACCGCCCAAAATCATGTGCCAACCAGTCGCCACCACCGGGTCAACATAACGGCAAACCCAGCGCACCAAAACCGTACCCACAGCCATCGACAAAGCCGCCAACAGCATCAACCATTCTCCACCCTGAAACAACTGTTCGATTCCCGCAGAAACCTGCGCGTTTTCAGGATGAAAAAGCCCCAAAATCCAGCCATCGGGCAACCCGATCAAACTGATGCCCGCAACGCCAATAACTAATCCCAACCAGCCCCAAAAACCTATTTTTTCTTGAAACAGCCACAAACATAAAATCGCCACAGCTAGCGGTTGAGAATCAATCATCACCGAACCCAAACCCGCACCGGTTCTCGCCAAACCTTCGGCTAAAAAGCCTTGAAACAAAGTAGCGTCAACCAAAGCAAACAGCGAAATCCACAGCCAAGCTTTCCAACCCTGTGGCTGCGGTTTTCCCATCAGCGCCGCCGCCAGCAGTACCAACACGCCCGCAGGTACTAAACGGACGAATGCCACAAACAGTGGCGTTGTGTGCGGCATCACCCCCTTCATCGCTACCATCGCGGTTCCCCACAGGAAAAACGGCGCAATGAGCAACAGCGGGGCAAAAGGCAGTTTTGAATCGGTAAGCTTTAGCTGCATGGCGGAGACTCCAAATAATTGATGAGAGTGGCTCTCACGAGAATGATGTAGTTTTGTTAAGCAATTTTTACAATTATATATCGCTGTTGAGTTAAATTCGATCGCACAAATCTCGGCCATTATGAACAGGCATCTTGCCTGTTCCACAAAATCAAGGTGGAACAGGCATCTTGCCTGTTGCGAACACAGGCACAACATCTACCCCGATGAATAAGGCACACTATAAGAAGTTAGCTACAAAAATCCGTAACATTGCCTGTACACTGCCCATGATTTGGCCATTCAAGCCCCGCTACCGCAAACAAATAGCCCGTATCGAAATCACCGGAGCCATTGCCGGAGAAACCCGTAAACGAGTCCTAGAAGCTCTCAAAACCGTTGAAGAACGAAAATTTCCCGCCTTGCTGCTGCGGATAGACAGCCCCGGCGGCACTGTCGGCGATTCCCAGGAAATTTACAGCGCGCTCAAGCGTTTGCGCGAAAAAGTCAAAATTGTCGCCAGTTTCGGCAATATTTCAGCTTCTGGCGGAGTTTACATCGGCATGGGAGCCGAGCATATCGTTGCTAATCCCGGTACAATTACCGGCAGCATTGGCGTGATTATCCGGGGCAACAATCTAGAACGCCTGTTAGAAAAAGTAGGCGTTTCTTTTCAGGTGATTAAATCGGGGCCGTATAAAGATATCTTGGCATTCGATCGAGAATTGACCGATCCTGAACAGCAAATTCTGCAAGACTTGATCGACACCAGCTACCAGCAATTCGTGGAAACCGTTGCGGAAGCACGGAAATTGCCTGTTGAGAAAGTAAAAAGTTTTGCCGACGGTCGGGTTTTTACCGGTCAGCAAGCCTTAGAATTGGGTTTGGTTGATCGACTGGGAACAGAAGAGGACGCTCGCCGCCTTGCAGCCGAACTCGCAGGCCTCGACCCGGAAAAAACCGAGTCTTGCACCCTAGAAAAACAAAAACCTTTCCTAAATCGCGTCTTGGGGAGTAGTCTGGATATATCCGGGCTTTCAGCTTACAATAATGTGCTGGAATTCGAGCTTTCTACTAGCGGTTTGCCGCTGTGGATGTATCGCCCGTGATTAAATAAATTAGTCATTGGTCAGGAGTTAGTAGTCATTAGTTTCTCCCTGGATGATTGGGCGATTGAAATCTGTTGACCTCAAACTCAAATGTGGCGCTTCGCCCGTCATAAGCGCTTCGCGCTGGCTTCGCCTACGAGTTCGAGGTCAAACTACACAAACGAAGTCCACTCAAGGGCGGACTAAGAAATAAAGTGGGTATTTAAGCCTAATTTAGTATAACTACTTATTAGTGACTAATAACTAATGACTAATGACTAATGAGCGATAACAACTGACAAAATATGGAGGAAATTTGCGTGGAGTGGCAAGTGCGGGCGATTCGCGGGGCAACAACTGCCAGCGAGAATTCGGTGGAAGCAATTCGAGAAACGGTGAGAGAATTGTTAGATGAATTAGAAGCAAAAAATGATATAAATCCAGAATTAATTATTAGTGCTACGTTTTCTGCTACTCGTGATTTAGATGCTGTGTTTCCGGCTGCGATCGCCCGCGAACGTCCTCACTGGTGTAATGTTGCTTTGTTGGACGTACAGCAAATGCACGTTGAGGGTGCTTTGGAACGCTGCATTCGGTTTTTAATTCACGTCAATTGGCCGGCACACGTTGAAATTTATCATCCTTATTTGCGGGGAGCTCAAAATTTGCGCCCCGATAGGAATTTAGCGGTGGCGGTGTCTGGGGAAAAATAATAGATTCACTTTGGGCTTGATTTAAAAGTTAACTCACCATTACAGGTGGGTTGATTTTTTACAGGACTTGGTACAGTACAAAACCTGCCTAGGGAATATATCGTTAAAAGTTTTTATTATAAAAAAACCCGGCTTCTCAAAGAAACCGGTTTTTTTGTCAATCAGACGCTTTCTTGTGATGCAGCCTAATCCCTAAAAAGATGTCATATATAAAATTCCAAAAGTCCTTTTTCCCTTCCAATATTCCCAAACTTTGAGGGGAACCTTTCTCATCCAACAGCGGCTTGACAGCCTCATAAGCAGGCTTGTAATTGTACCAAGGAATGGAAGGCCACAAGTGATGAATCAGATGATAATTCTGCCCCAAAATCAAGATATTTAGAATAGGACTAGGATATACTCTGGCATTTTTCCAACGATCGCGATCGTGAAACGGACGGTGCGGCAAATAATCAAAAAACAACCCCAAGGCCAACCCCACCACCAAAGCCGGAGAAAACCAAAAATTCAGCACGTAATCTAAATGATCGTATTGAATCGAGATATACACGATCGCGATCACAAACAAACGGCTGAGAAACCATTCCAATAATTCGTATTTCCGCCACAGTTTGCGCTTAAAAAAGAAAATCTCGTGGTAAAAAAACCTCGCAGCAATCAACCACAAAGGCCCGCCGGTCGAAACATAATGGTCTGGATCGTTATCTGGGTCATTGACGTGGGCGTGATGCTGCATATGTACCCGCGTAAACACCGGGAAAGCAAAACCCAACATCAGCGCGCTACCGTGTCCCAAAATAGCATTAACTGTGCGATCGCGATGGGCTGCATTATGAGACGCATCGTGAATCACAGTTCCGGCCATGTGCAACGCCAACACATTCAGCGAAAAACAGCACCACTGCGGCCATCCCCAACACCAGAAACCCAAGTTAGAAATCACGATAATCGCTACTGCACTCAAAAACAGCAGCAGTGTCGGATTAAAGTCACCGGGAGGACTCAGAAACTCTTTCGGCACTGTCAGCGGCCGTCCTGCCTCCGACATCTTTGTTAAGACTCCTTAATATTTCACACTTGCGTAGTATAAGATACAAGCCTGACAATAGTAAAGTTTTATGAAATAACAGAGTTCGATCGCCAGAAACTAGCCTCTGCACAACCAGGAAAGTATTGCTGTTGTGCAAGGATACCAGTGCTAGATTAGCCAAAAGAACTTTGCAGACCAAATAAAATCAATGGGTATCTCTGTATTTATGTCAAGCCTGAGAGCAGATAACTTTGCAAAAAAGCGCGCTGCCCAAGAAAAGATTACCGATGGGTAAAAAGTCAGATATTCTATATATTGTTCAATACCTGCTTGTTTGACGACTATCAAAATTTTTAAGACTTGAGACTAGCGTCATTGCTTGTAGTGAAAGATGAAACGTTAGCCGAAATTTAAACAAGAAATCCACCTGCCTCCCCAGAACACCGCTGATGCAATTGCCAAAAGCCCTACGCCGGACTAAAATCGTCGCCACCATTGGCCCAGCAACTTCGGACCCACAAGTGCTGCGCCAGCTCATAGAAGCCGGTGCCACAACTTTGCGACTCAACTTTTCCCACGGAACAGAAGAAGACCACCAGCGCAGCATTCGCTTAATCCGGCAAACATCCTTTGAACTCAACCAGCCGGTTGCCATCCTCCAAGACCTCCAAGGTCCGAAAATTCGTTTAGGGCGCTTTGAGACAGGCTCTATAGTTGTCAAAAATGGCGATCCTTTCATTCTCACCAGTCGCCAAGTTCCCGGCACCGAACTAATTTCTTCCGTCACCTACGACCCCCTAGCAGACGAAGTTCCAGAGGGAGCAGTGATTCTGCTCGACGACGGGAAAGTGGAAATGCTGGTGGAAAAAGTAGACCGCGCCGCGCGGGAATTGTACTGCCGCGTCGTCGTCGGCGGGCCACTTTCCAACAACAAAGGCGTGAACTTTCCGGGAGTTTACCTGTCAATTAAGGCACTGACTGATAAAGACCGCAAAGATTTAATGTTCGGCCTCGACCAAGGTGTGGATTGGGTGGCCCTGAGCTTTGTGCGGAATCCCCAAGATGTGCTCGAAATTAAAGAGCTCATTGCCAGTGCGGGCAAGCAAGTACCGGTGATTGCCAAGATCGAAAAGCACGAGGCGATCGAACAAATGGAGGAAATTCTCACCCTTTGCAACGGCGTGATGGTCGCCCGCGGCGATTTGGGAGTGGAACTACCCGCCGAAGACGTGCCGATTTTGCAAAAGCGGCTGATTGCTACCTCCAACCGCCTGGGTATTCCGGTAATTACCGCTACCCAGATGCTCGACAGCATGGTCAACAATCCCCGTCCCACCCGCGCCGAGATTTCCGACGTGGCCAACGCGATTCTGGACGGAACTGATGCCGTGATGCTGTCCAATGAAACTGCTGTCGGCAAGTTCCCCGTCGAAGCGGTGGCGACGATGGCAAGAATTGCGGTGCGGATGGAGAGGGAAGGAATTAAGCGGAATATTAGGAATGTAGAAGATATTGGTCGATCGATCCCCAACGGCATCAGCCAAGCAGTCAGCCAAATCTCCGAACAGTTGAACGCCGCAGCCATCATGACGCTGACCAAGACCGGCGCCACAGCCCGGAATGTCTCGAAGTTCCGACCCAAAACTCCGATTTTGGCAGTTACTCCTCACGTAGACGTAGCCCGACAACTACAATTGGTATGGGGAGTAAAACCCTTGCTGGTGTTGGATTTGCCCTCCACCGGCCAGACATTTCACTCTGCCATGACAGTCGCCCAGGAAAAAGAGTTAGTGTGCGACGGAGATTTAGTCGTGATGACAGCGGGTACTCTGCAAGGGGTTGCCGGATCGACGGATTTGATCAAAGTTGAGGTAGTGACAGCAGTTTTAGGCAAAGGCACCGGTGTCGGTTTGGGCTCGGTGAGTGGCATGGCCAGGGTTGCTCGCACTGCTGCAGATGTAGGAAATTTCCACCCTGGAGAAATTTTGGTAGTCGAACACACAAGCGTCGCTTTTGTGGAGATGATTCGCAAAGCAGCCGGTGTGGTGACGGAGGAGGACAGTTTGACTTCTCACGCCGCGATTATCGGTTTGCGCTTGGGCGTGCCGGTGATGGTGGGCGTAAAGAATGCCACGCGGGTAATTCGGGACGGAACTATGCTGACGCTGGATATGCAGCGGGGTTTAGTTTATTCCGGGGCCAGAGGCGGCTCAACTGACGCGGAAGTGGCTGTTTAACTGTTGGTGAGCTAGGAGTTGTGGAGTTGTGAATTAAATTCTACAACTCCTTGCTTTTTTCGTTTAGGCTGTGCTATAATTCAAAATTGTCTGTGCCGATGTAGCTCAGGGGTAGAGTATTCGATTCGTAATCGAACGGTCGTGGGTTCAAATCCCACCATCGGCTTGCAATAAAACACATATTTTCAAGGGTTCTATAGCTTATTAATGCTGTAGAACCTTTGTTTTTTCCATGACTTGTCTATGGTTTGCCTATTTTAGTGAGGAATGCAAGTCCTCGGATTTTAAGGAGGACTGAATTCCTCACTAGGAACCTATTTCATCGCCGATTTTAAGGAGGACTGAACTCTTGACTACGAAGCTATTTGATTACCAATTGTTATGGTTTTTAGTCAGGAGTCAAGTCCTCGGATTTTAATAAGGACTGAAGTCCGATGCTGCAAACCTATGGCATTGCGGCTTTTGTCGAGGGCAAAAATACCAGATAGGGGCTGGCTATTGCTTGTCAAATTGTTGCCAAAAATCAAGGCCCTATTGAGGTAAATTGCGAAAGAGGAAAGGGAACACAATTTGTAATTACTTTGCCGCTCGCTAGTGTTTCTACAACTTAACAGAAACTTAACAGAAATCGCTGTAAAAATGCGGTAAAATCAACCTTGAAGAGCGCAGACAGTTAAATAAAAAAATAGCGAAAAATTTATGTGCCTGCAACCAGGAGATATCCTGCACCAACGTTACCAAATTGTCAGTGAATTAGGTCGGGGAGGGTTTGGGAGGACATATAAAGCTATGGATTTAGACATACCAGATCGTCCCCTGCGCGTCGTTAAGGAAATTAAACAGCCAAGGAATCCGCAACTCTTGCCTGAAGCACAAGAGCGATTTGAAAGAGAAGTTCGAGCTTTGCACCAATTGGGCGTACACCCGCAGATTCCACAGTTATTCGATAGCTTTCAAGAAAATGACAATTTTTATTTAATTCAAGAATACATTGAAGGAAATCCCCTCACAACAGCATTCGCTGCAAATACTCAATGGACTCAAGAGCAAGTAATTAAATTTTTGCAGGATATCTTGCCAGTTATCGCTTTTGTTCACGAACACAATGTCATTCACCGCGATATCACTCCTTCTAACTTAATTCGGCGCGATTGCGATGGAAGAATAGTTCTGATTGATTTTGGTGCGGTAAAAGAAATCAGTTCCTTAGAACGAACTGGTTCGGGAGAAACTATCAGTCGAACTATTTATAAGCGAGGATACGCACCTGCCGAGCAATTTGCTGGCAATCCTCAATTTTGTAGCGATATTTACTCTGTAGGTATTGTCGCTATTCAAGCCCTCACAGGCTTGTGTCCTGCTAAAGATTTCCTGACAGATTCCCGGCGGGGCGATATCGTTTGGCGCTACTCGACTCCCGATCGCTCTATGGTACAGATTAGCGCCGGCATGGAAACGATTTTAAACACAATGGTGCGCTACAACTTCCCCATTCGCTACCAATCTGTTGCTGATGTTTTGGAGGATTTGAATTCGATCGCCACGCCGCCGCCACCGCCACCACCGCCGCCGCCACCGCCACCGCCGCCACCGCGGAAACCCAAGGGATTTTCTCGATCGCACTTTCGCCGGCCGCTGTTGGGAATTGCCGGAATTATTGCCGGATGTGCGATCGCCCTTTTTTTTCACAACGTTTTTACCCCGAAAACTTGTCTTTTACTGCAAGGTGATGCTTTAAGCTGTGGCGAAGAATCTCTACTAAAATCCTCGACTCCTCGATTAAAGCAAGCAGGAGTTAATGAATTTGCCAAATCCAATTATCGGGAAGCATTTAATTACTTTAAAAGGTCGTGGCATGAAGAAGAACGCAAAGATCCCGAAACTTTAATTTACATGAATAATGCCTTATTAAAGGCTAAAAAAGCCGATTATTACACGCTTGCCGTAATCGTTCCCGTTAGTACCAACGAACAAGGTAGAGCCGAGATTGACTTGCCTAAAGAAATCTTGCGGGGAGTTGCTCAAGCGCAAACGGAAGTTAATTTAAAATTATTCAATTCTGAGATAGGTCGCAACCTAAATGGTTTAGAATTTCCAGAAAATCAAGCTATTAAAGGTAAAGGTTTACAAGTCATAATTGCTGACGATGCCAATCTAAAAGAAGAGTCGATCGCCCGCGCTAATTCCCTAGTCAAACTGGGGGGTGTTTTGGGCGCTATCGGTCACTACACTAACGCAATGACAGTTCATACAGTCGATATTTACAACCAAAACCATTTAGTATTAATTTCCCCAGGCAGTACGACGGAAGAAGCCACAGAAAAACCCCGAAATTTTTTCTTTAGGACTGTGCCTCGGACTAAAGTTAGTGTTGAAGTATTCGCGAAATATCTGATTGAAAAAAAAGGTCAAACCAAAGTAGCAGGTTTCTACAGCACCAGCAGCGAAGCCACTTCCTCTTTTTGGGAAGAATTCAGAAAACAGTTTAGAGAACGGGGAGGAAATATTGCAAATATCACCGAATTCGATTTGTCACAGAGCGACTTTAACGTGAAAAAAGCCATACAAGAAGTCAGGCAAACAGAGAAAACAACGATTGTTTTAAGTCCGAGTCACATCCCGATCGCTCTCAACAATGCGATGGCAGTTTTGCAAGCCAATCTCGATCGCAATTGGGTTGTCGGCACAGGGGGAATATACAGTCAAAAAACTTTAGAAGCTGCTGCTCAGTTACCGTCTTTTGAGAAAATGGCGGCCGCAGTTTCTTGGCATCATTTAAAATCTCCCAACCGCAAATTCCTTGAGAATACTCGCAAGCTTTGGGAAGGAAATGTCAGTCACCGAACTGCATTAACCTACGATGCCGCTAAGGCGCTGATTCAAGCCATAGAAATGCAGCAGCAACCCAGCCGCGAAGGGATGCAAAAAACCTTAGCCGATCCAAATTTTAGCGCGACCGGAGCCACCGGAACAATTCAGTTTGACAAAACGGGTTCGCGCAAAAATTTTAGTCCGATATTAGTGCATATTGTCAAGTGTTCTAAGGAGCAGTTTGGGGTGACTTTTGTGCCGATCGAATTTCCGACAGCAGCAGCGGCGGGTTTAAATTGCGATTGATCGTACTACTTCTACTTGGGAGGCCGGGGGAGGCGAAAACTCAGGGGACTGAGGATTTGATTGAGAGTTCGCAGTTGTTCAGCAGTACCCAAACAAATCAGCATATCTCCTCCTTCGATCGCAGTTTCTCCCGTAGGCCCCACAATCAAAGTCCCGCCAGCACGCCGCACCGCTAAAACCAAAGCCCCCGATTGCGATCGCAACTTGGCATTTCTCAAAGTTTGCCCGACGTAGACACAAGTATTGGGATCGATGAGAAATTCTTCCATGTAAAAAGAACTCTCCGTACCCGTCAAAACACCGTCTAAAAAATCCATAACTTGAGGCCGCAAAGCAGCCGCCGCCATCCGCTTTCCGCCGGTGATGTAGGGGGATACGACGGCATCGGCCCCGCCTCGCTGCAACTTCTTTACGGCTTCTTCTGTGGTGGCGCGGGCGATCGCCCGTACCTTCGGATTCAGAGTTTTCGCCGACAGCACAGTGTATAAATTCTCGGCATCCGAAGGCAAAGCTGCTACTATGCAAATTGCGCGATCGATCCCCACACTCAGCAAAATTTCGTCCAGAGTCGCGTCTCCTTGGACAGCCGTGTACCCCAGCGCCAAAGCTGCCTCAACCGACTGTATGGCCGAATCTATCACCACAAAAGAGATATATTCAGCCTGAAATTCCAAGGCAATTTGGCGGCCAGTGCGCCCAAAACCGCAGAGAATGTAATGCCCGATCAAAGAATCTACCAATCGCCGCTGCTGCCTAATTCTTGCTCCTTCTTGAAAATATCCTTCAATCAGCGCTTCTGTAAAGCGGTTGACGATGAAACCAATCACAATCACCCCCATCAAAATCAGGCATATGGTAAACATTCGGCCGCGTTGGCCGAGGGGCTGAAGTTCACCGTAACCCACAGTTGCTAGGGTAAATACTGTCATGTAAGCGGCATCTAGCAAAGACCATTTTTCCACCTGCCAATACCAAAGAGTACCCGTGCAGAAAATGCCGCCCAGGGCGATGACTCCGCCTGTTAAGTCTTTTTGCAGGCGCTGGTACTTTTGCTCTAGAGTTGAATACACCGATCGGGCTGACCTATTACCTATTAGCTGCTACCAATTTTAACCATATCAGCCCTAGACGCAGGGGCGGTCAAAAAGCCAGTTTCTGCCTAGATACTGTGCTGGAAAACTCAAGAGTTTGACTCTTAACCCAGTTTTTTTTGCGTGAGTTCCAACTGAGTTCCAATCCCATCGCAGAGGTGGCGATTGTTTTGATTTGCGATCGGATTTGTCTGCAAATAATTGCGTACTCCATTACAACCCTGCTGCAATAAATCGTCAAGATTAAAATTCCACAGCATCACCGTACCGTCAGCACTAGCACTAGCGATCGCCTTGCCGTCTGGACTAAAACTCGCATTCCAAACAGCATCCTTGTTACCTTTTAAAGTTTTGAGCAATGTACCGTCAATGTTCCACAGCCTCAGCATTTTGTCTGTGCTTGCAGATAGCAAAATTTGACTGTCGGGACTAAAGCTGATACTTGTCACTCCACTTGTATGCTTTAAAATACTTAGCGGTGTGCCGTCTTTGCTCCAAATTCTCGCAGTTCCTCCAGCACTTGCAGCCGCCAGCATTACTCCATCGGGACTGAAAGTTACAGTCATAATTTTATCACTTTCCATCTGTAAGCTTCGGAGCAATTTGATATCGGTGCTGGCTTCGATTGATTGCTTTTTTTGCAACTTTTCGGTAACCTTTCTCAAGCTCCAAAGTTTAATAGTGCCATCAGTACCAGCCGCAGCAATTATCTGGCCGTCTGGGCTAAAACTCGCGCTGGTTATCCAACCTCGCTCCAAGTTAAAACTTGACAATTCTTCACCGTTGATTTTCCATAGTTTAACACTTCCATCGGCACTGGCAGAAGCAATAACATTACCATCTGGACTCAAAGAGACGCTGGTTATTTGAGCGCTGTGTCCTTTTAAATTGTGGATCAATTTGCCATTTTTTTGCCAAATTTTTACAGTTTTGTCGTCGCTTGCTGAGACAATAATCTGACTGCTAGGATTGAAGATAGCCCTGATAATTTTATCCGTATGCCCTGTTAATGTTGCTTGCAAAGTTCCATTAGTTTGCCAAAGTTTGATATAATTATCATCGGTAGCAGTCACAATCGTTTGACTGTCGGGACTGAAACTCGCGAAAGCAAGGGTACTGGCTTGAGTCTGCAAGCGGCGGCGTTCCCGAAAGTTGTAAACTGCCTGTTCGAGGGCGATCGCTACTCGCATCTGAATATCTGAGCTGACTCCGAGCGATCGTTTCATTTCTGTAACAGCTCTGATGCTTTCTAGCAAAGCTTCTTCTTTTTTATCTGCAGCAAATAGCGTTTCTGATAGCAAACTGAGAGTGAGAATTTTGTTGTTTCTTTCTTCGATAGACGGTTTTACCCAAAAAGCTACTATCAGGATTGATATTAATATGGCTGCGGATCCTGTAACTGTTTGCACTCTCAGTTGTTCCTCGCGCCAAAGTTTAACTGCAATCGCTTTTTTCTGATTTTGTGCTTCGCTTAGTTCCTCTAATAACTTTTTTTCGCGACGCAGTTGTTCAATTTCAGCTTGGTGCTGTTTTTCTTGATAGCGGAAATTGGCAAATTCCGCTTCTTGACTCGCACCTAAAAATTGATAATCTTGGGTGCTCAAGCTTTTATTGGCAGCCCATTTTCTAGCATCTTCGAGTGCTTGACCGCGCAACAATCGAGATTCGTCTTGACAATTTGTCGCTACCCATGCTGTTAGAGATTCGGCATAGGGGCGCAAGTCGCCGAGCGCTTTTTCTACCCAGCTATGGTTGAATATAGCTGCGTAAATGCGGTTGGATACGGTTAATTTGCCGGCTCGTTTTACTACTAACCCACTCAGCCGCAATTCTGTTTGTTCGGGAGTATCATCTGCCCAAATTCCCGCACCCTCCTTTAACAACTGGAGTTCTGAAAATTGCTGATTTTCGCTGGGCCGCAATTCAGTTTGTTCGGGAGTATCATCGGCGCAGATCCCCCCTGCCCCCCTTAACAAGGAGGGTTCTGAAAGTGGCAATATTTTTTGATATAGTCCTAATAACCTACTGGCGCGGTGCTGACTTCTGAGAAGGCGATCGCGAATTGTTTTGATGTGTACCGGTTCATCGGACGATTCCCAATTATCAATAATATGAGATTGCACTATCTCGCTAATTAATAATTGATTAGTAGTAAAGTTTTCTGTTTTGCTTTCATCCGGTGAGTCGGATACAATAGACGACGAAGCTAAGCTTTTTACATGGTGCAGAATCAGCTTGCAAAGCTTTTGAGTCAGAAATGGCTGCCCTCCAGTCCAGTCCAAAATCTCTTGTAAAACCTCTTGAGGATTGTCTACTTTTCCCTCAAACCCCTTTGCTAAAGGCAAAGCTTCCTGTAATTTAAAACCGTGCAATTCAATGGCTAAACCGATATTAAAGGGCGTGCGAGTTGCATCGCTAATTAAATCCGATGGGGTAGCTACTCCCAGCAAAGCAAATGTAATGCGCTGGTATTCTGAATTGTGAGCGCGTTTATTGTAGCAACATCTAATTAATGCAAAAAAATCGTCTAGCGGTTCTTGGAAACTCAGAACGCTATCAATTTCATCAATAAAAATGACCAGGTTTTGAGAAATTTTGACCAGCAGCAATTCTTCAATTAACTCTCCTAAGCGCTGCACCGGCGACATCAACTCTCTCTCTCGCCACCAAGTCATAAACTCGACTGGGTTAAACAGGTTGAAGCTGCACAATAGCTTGTAAGCGACGCCGCCGTACCACTTATCTAGAGAGACTTGCTGGTTGCCAATGTCCGAAAGGTCGATCGTAGCACAGGCAATGCCATCAGCCGAGAGCTTTTGTACAGTTCGCACCAGCAAACTGGATTTGCCCATTTGCCGGGAATTGAGCACGTAACAAAACTCTCCGGCTTTGAGGGCTTGATAAAGTTCTGAGTCAGCTTGTCGCACTACATAAGTAGGTGCATTTTGCGGGAGACTGCCGCCGATTTGATATTGGTAATCGACTGTCATTATTTAGCCTCTAGTGATAACTTTATGGCACTTCTATGGTGCCTTTAGCACAAGCTATTTTACCATTTTGATTGGTGGGTTCTGGTGGTTTAATTGTACCAGCAGAATCAGCTCCGCACAATATAGATGTGGTCGTTATTTGATTTTTAGAAGAATTTGACTCAACTTTTGTAGGAGGAATTACAAAAACTCCACCGACAAAGCTTTTAAGATCTTTATGCTTTGAGATTCCATAATTAAATGTAGCTTTTTTTGTTGTATGGTGGGAATATTTGTAATTTTCTGTCTCGGTTTTAATAATGCGAATTCCTAAAGCCTTAACAGAAGTGCTAAAAACACTTTTTGTGGCAAAATAGGCTTGCTGACGTTTGTTGATTAAGCTAATATAATCTCTGGGTTCCCATTGCTTGTTGATCCTAACCCTAGCCTGAAAGGGTCGCACAACTACGGAAGCTAATACTCCAATCACCATTAAACTCACTAACCATCGACAACCATTAGATTCAATGCTAGCTGATTTAGAATTATGTTGACTCATTGTTTTGTATCCTCTCTGTTTGTTGTAAAAACTTTAGTCCGGTAAATCTAAAGTGAATGCCGATTTGATATTGGTAATCGACTGTCTTTATATTGCGTATAGTTAGATTATCTGGTCACTTGTGTCGTGCCTTGACCACAAGCAATTTTACCATTTTCATAGGTGGGTTCCGCTGGTTTAATTGTCCCGGGAAAATCAGCTTCGCACAATATGGACGTTGTAGTTCTTTCCTCTTTAGCAGCATTTGGCTCAAACTTTTTAGCAGGAACCAGAAAAACACCCCCGACATAACTTTTTATTTTTTTTTCCTTTGCTACTCCATAATTCAATGCTGCTTTCTTAGTGGCACGAATTGAATACTTGAAATGTGTTGTCTCTGTTTTAATGCCAAGTCCTAAAGCATCAACAGAACTGGAAAAAGCATTGTTTTCTGCCAAATAGGCTTGCTGACCTTTGTTCATCGAGCTAACATACAGTTTTGCTTCGGGAATCCTGCAGCGATGGCTAGTATTAAGAAATGATGGCAGAGCGATCGCACCAATTACTCCAATGCCCATTAACAGCAATAAGCATCCGCAACCTTTATAAGCTGAATTGCTAATACTTGATTCTTGATATTTGGTCATAATGTTGTTTCCTTAAATGGTATATAAAAGGCGAATTCAAGTCGGAAAACTAGAGCGTTTTCCTCGTTACAAGGCTCTTTATGGTAACGAGAAAAACGAGGAAATACTAATCCCTAAGCTCGCAGCTTTTGTACTTCTTTCCGGTCAATGGATGTGGGTTGAATCACTTTACTGCCGATCGCAAAATCGCGCAATTCCACTCTCGTAAACTTCACACCCCAAGGATCTGTCGTTGTATCCAACTCTTCTACTAAAGCATTATTGATTTCATTGCGAGCCGTGTAAAGTTCCTCCAGAGCTAATGTCGCAATGTGAGTCCGAATTGAAAGAATCAGCATATTTAACATCGCTTCCTTGAGATTTTGCACCTTGTAGGACGCTTTTTCTAAGTCAATTATTCGCCAGTACACAATAAATTCAACGGTGACGGCAACGCGATCGCGCGTCGTGCATTCTTGCGGTGACAGTCTTAAAATTTGCTCGCGCAGAGTTTGTTTATAGGCGACTGTTTCGACAAAGGGAATCAGAAATGTCAAACCAGGTTCGAGTTTCTTGCGATCGTACTTTCCGAAAATTTCAACTAAAGCCTCATCTCCTTGACGGACGATTTTGACGCTGTTTGCTAAGGATACTCCGGTAATTGCAAACAACACCATCAAAAAATACTGATACATAGTGAATCTCCTGGTAAATAGTTGACAGTTGACAGTTGACAGTTGATAGTGATTTATTAGTCTCTTAGAGAGGGACTTTGTTTGGCAAGAAGCGATTTCAATCTCCGAGTCGTAAAAGAGCTAGCTGAGATTTAGCCGTTGATGTGAATTAATCTGTCAGGTACAACAATCAGCGTGTTTCCTTCGCGGCGCAAAACGTAAACTTTTTGTCTGGGTGCGATCGCCCCTTGGGAATCTTCATTGCGAGCTTTCCACGAAGCCCCTTCATAAATCACCATTCCGGTTTCTCCGGGGAAAATTTCGGAGATTGTTGTCGCTTCGGTTGCTTCGGGAATCACAAACTTTTTGCGAACAATAAAAATCGGTCGAATCCAGATACTCAGCGCGAGGGCTATCCCCATCCAGTAGAAGATTTGCCAGTCAAAATCTTCATACATTATGTTCGCCCAACTAAACTGAAATGCTACAGAGCCTCTCCACAAAATAAACGATTCAATTAAAGCAGAAGCTCCCATCATTAGCACGTAAAATCTGTATCTTTGGGGCTGAGTTTTGATTATTAATAGCTCGATCGCACTAAGCACAACTCCGAGCAGCAGCCAGAATAGGGGCGGGGTGAAGGCGAAACCTGGTTGATTAGTGGCTGAGGCCAGCGACCAAATTAGGATAGAATACACAATGCTTTTACCTCGTTGCGATGGGATTCAACCTTGTTATTTCTAATCTAATCAGGTGGTTATTTGAGTTGGCGACTGAGTTATTTGAAAATTCATCGACTTTTCATCGACTTTAGGGGCAGTTGGCATTTATGATGGTTTCAGTGTTTTGATTGTGATAAGCAATGCCACGATCGCTAAGGGTGCGCGAAGAGTGCATTCGCGCAGTTAAATCCTGTCTCCTGAGAAATGGCTTTCCCAGTCAGAAAATCCTGGCTGAGGATTTAGGGATGGCGCAATCTACTGTCAGCCATTTTCTGAATGGCAAACCTGTGGATTATGCAAATTTCATCGAAATTTGTCGCGGATTGGGCCAGGAATGGCGCGATATAGCCGATTTTGACGCGAATTCAGAGCCAGAGGAGTTAGTGCTGGTGAGGGCAAAAGTGGCGATCGTCTTCGAGGGCTTTCCTTCGGATCGCTTCGCTAACGCTAACACCCGATCGAGCTCACACAAAACCCTTTCCCAGCAGTTACACCAAGCTTTGAGTGCGGGAGGCCACGAAGTCTTTTTTATTAACAACAGCAGCGACTCAGCCTCATATTTAAAACGTTGCGATTATTTGCTGTTGCTGATTTCGGAAGAATCTGCCGCTAGCGAAATGGTATTGGAACAAGTGCAGCTAGCCAAAGAATTGCACAATTTAACTGCTCATAAACCCGCAATTTTACCGATTTGCGTTGAATTAAATACACCGCTTTCCTTTGACTTACTGAGCTATTTAGCAGGAATTCAGCCCTGGCTGTGGCGCGGTGTTGGCGACTCATTTAAGTTAATATCACCAATTTTAGCTATTATCAAAGAAGGTCGCACAGCGTTAACTGCCGACCATGAATTGGCTGTAGAATGGAAAGTAATTACTAGCACCAAACAGTCAATAATTCAACCCCTGCCAGCAGCGCCGCCAGAATTGCCGGGAGGACAAGTTGAACTCACTTCTTGTTTTTATATCGATCGCCCTCCGATCGAATCCCGCTGTTACGAGACGATCGCCCAACCGGGATCGCTCATCCGCATAAAAGCACCCAGACAAATGGGCAAAACTTCCTTAATGGCGAGGATTTTGCATCACGCAGAACAGCAAGGTTCTCGCACGGTAGCGTTGAGTTTTCAGCTAGCCAATAGGAAAATATTCGCTAATTCAGATACATTTTTGCAGTGGTTTTGTGCGAGCATCGGTCAAGAATTAGGAATGCTAGAGCAGTTGCCCAAGTGTTGGGAATTAGCCGATTTGATTGGCAGCAATCAGTGCTGCAAGGCTTATTTTGAACAGTATTTGCTTTCAGAATCCTCAAAACCCCTGACGTTAGGCTTGGATGAAAGCGATCGCCTGTTTGAATCCCCGGAAATTGCTGATGATTTTTTTGGCTTATTGCGAGCTTTGCATGAAGAAGCAAAACGGCGCGATGTTTGGAAAAAGTTTCGTTTGATTGTGGTGCATTCCACAGAAGTATATATTCCGCTGGATGTGAATAAATCGCCGTTTAATGTGGGTTTACCGATTGAATTGCCAGAGTTTAATTCTCAGCAAGTGCAAGACTTGGCACATCGGCACGGATTGAATTGGAGTGGGAATGAAGTTGCAGAATTGATGGGGTTAGTGGGCGGAAATCCTTATTTAGTGCGATTAGGAATGTATCATATTTCGCGTCAAGATGTGACTTTAGATATGTTAGTGAAAGAATCGGCAACTGAAGCGGGAATTTATAGCGATCATTTGCGGCGACATTTATGGAATTTAGAGAAATACTCGGAATTAATGGAGGCGATGAGAGAGATTGTTAGTGTTTCCCAGCCAGTTAGATTGAGGTCAGAATTGGGGTTTAAGTTAAATAGTATGGGGTTGGTGAAATTGGATGGAAATCATTGCATTCCGAGATGTCGGTTGTATCAGGAGTATTTTGGCGATCGGCTTGACTGCAAATAATCCCTATTTACCCGATCGCCAAATCCACACTAACTACAAATTCGGGAAAAGCCACCGGCGAAACTTCGTCGCCCCGCCAAAACCTCAGCATTAAACTGTAACCGTTAACCGTTGGCTGGCGGTAAACTTCCA